>DASRJV010000352.1:0-4068 GCA_035649295.1 Propionibacteriaceae bacterium | reverse complement strand
CCGTGAGGATGTCGGCCGCCACAACGCCGTGGACAAGGTCATCGGCTGGGCCATCGAGCAGCAACTTCTCCCGTTGCGCCAGGTGATCTTGGCAGTTTCGGGACGAGCATCTTTCGAGCTCACCCAGAAGGCGGTGCTGGCAGGCATACCGGTGCTGGCTGCCGTTTCGGCTCCCAGCTCGTTGGCAGCCGAGCTCGCCGAAGAGGCTGGCCTCACGCTGGTCGGATTCGTGCGCGGCCAGACGATGAACGTCTACAGCCATCCTGATCGGATGATCTGGCCGATCAACGGGCAAATTAGACTCCAAACATGACCACGCTGCTCCCGCTCCCACGGCTGCGTAACTTGGGCTCCGCGTCTGCGGAACCAACAAAGCGTGATCAACTGGTGCTTGCGGATGCCTTCGGTCGCGTGGCAACGGATCTGCGGGTCTCGCTGACCGACCGATGCAATCTGCGATGCGCCTATTGCATGCCGCCCGAGGGTCTTGACTGGCTGCCGGGCGCCGATGTGCTGACCGACGAGGAGATCGTGCGGCTGATCACGATCGGCGTCGAACGGCTAGGCATCACCACGGTGCGGCTGACCGGAGGTGAACCGCTACTCCGCAAGAATCTCGAGCTGCTCGTTGCCGATATTGCCGCGCTCTCCCCGACCCCGGAGATCGCCCTGACCAGCAACGGAATCGGTCTGGCCGCGCGTGCCGAGAAACTGGCCGCCGCGGGGCTGAAGAGAATCAACATCTCGCTGGACACTCTTGATCCGGACACCTTTGCCCAGCTCTCGCGGCGGCGACGGCTGCCTGACGTGCTGGCCGGAGTCGCTGCGGCGCGCCAGGCCGGGCTGCAGCCTGTCAAGATCAACACTGTGCTGCTGCGTGGCATCAATGATCATGAAGCGTTCGAGCTGCTGCAGTGGGCGATGGAGGAGCAGGTTCAGCTGCGGTTCATCGAGCAGATGCCATTGGATCCACAGCACGGCTGGAAGCGCGATGAGATGATCACCGCAGATGAGATCAGGCAGCGCCTCGGCCAGCACGTGGAGCTGGTCGAGGACCCCGAGGATGCACTGGCCCGGGGCAGCGCGCCGGCGGAGCTTTTCCGGGTGGCCGGTACCAGTTACCGGGTCGGCATCATCGCGTCCGTGTCCAAGCCGTTCTGCGGCTCCTGCGACAGGGTCCGGCTCACCGCTGACGGCCAAATCCGGAACTGCCTCTTCGCCCGCACTGAGTCCGACCTGCGTACGCCGCTGCGTACCGGCGCAAGCGAGGAAGAGATTGCCGCCCGCTGGGTAGCCGCTGTTGCTGGCAAGCAACCCGGCCACGGCATCAACGACCCCAGCTTCCTGCAGCCGGATCGGCCCATGTCCGCGATTGGCGGCTAGGCAGGCGAAGTCAGTTAGAGAGCGCACAGAGCCAGTTACAGGGGGAGTACCTCCTTCAGGAACCCGCGCGCGGAAAGGAACTGTGTCAGGGAGTCGCGATGATCATCGCAGGCCAGCCAGTGCTTGCGACGATGGTCAGCGTGGATCTTGGGATTGTTCCACTGCAGGTCGTACGAGGCGGGCTGACGACAGCCGCGGGCGGAGCAGATCAGGCCTTCCGGATCTACCGGAAGCGGATCGACGCCGCTACGCGACACGCTCATTCGGCCGGTGTTGACTACCGTCTTCTTCGACAACCTCGTCGTTGAATTCCTCATCATTGTGACCGGTGGTGAGCTGCGGGCGTTCGCTCGGCATGGCGTGGGTCATCTTCTTCTTGCCGGCCCGGAAGTGCTGGTCGACCTGGTTCGCGGCGATGACGGCGATGAACGGCAACAGCACAGCGCAGGCGAACAACACCCAGCGGAACACGCCGTGAACGAAGATCATGCTGACGAAGCAGGCTGCTCGGAAGGCCATGGTGATGGTGTAACGGCGGATCCGGGACGACATTTCCTCGCTTGTGCCCATTCGGGCATCGGTGATTAGCGGGGCAGAGCCTCGGCGGCCCGTTTCGGCGATGGTTGGGGGCTGGGTGCCCACATCGCGATCGGTCACCACGTCAGACTACGCCTGCTCACCGACGATCCGGAGTACTCGGTAGCGTGACCCCGTGAACCCATCGCGCGTCGTTCTTGTGACCGGTGGCAGCAAGGGAATCGGTCACGGTATTGCTGCTCAGCTTGCCCGGGCCGGGCACCGCGTTGCAGCCACTTACCGCAGCGGCGAGGTGCCGACCGATGTCTTGGGCGTGCAGTGCGACGTGACCGATCCGAGCCAGGTGGAGGCCGCATTCACCCAAGTGGAGTCAGCATTAGGGAACGTCGAGGTACTGGTCGCCAACGCCGGAATCACTCGCGACACCTTGCTGATGCGGATGTCGGACGAGGATTGGGATCAGGTGATTGCCACCAACTTGACCGGGGCGTTCCGGGTCGCGCGGCGTGCCGCCAGACCGATGATCCGAGGCAGGTTCGGCCGGATCGTCTTCATATCCTCGGTGGTCGGGCAGATGGGTTCGGCTGGGCAGGTCAACTACGCGGCGTCGAAGTCTGGGCTAGTGGGGATGGCGCGCTCACTGGCTCGAGAACTCGGCTCGCGCGGTGTAACAGCGAATGTGGTGGCGCCAGGCTTCATCGAGACCGACATGACCGCCGAGCTTGGCGAGGACTTGGTCAAGAAGTACGCCGAGCAGATTCCGCTGGGGCGGCTCGGCTCGGTGGCCGACATCGCGGGGACGGTCGAGTTTCTCGCCAGCGACGCGGCCAGTTACATCACCGGAGCAGTGATCCCGGTGGACGGCGGCCTCGGCATGGGCCACTGACGCCCGATTGGCAGGACGTTTTCACAAGGCAGAAGGGACATCCGTGGGCATTCTCGAGGGCAAGACCATTCTTGTTGCCGGCGTCACCTTGGACACCTCCATCGGCTTCCACGTGGCCAAGATCGCCCAAGCCGAGGGAGCCACGGTCGTAGTGTCCAACTTCGGCCGGGCTATGAGCCTGACCGGACGAGTGATCAAGAAGCTCGACCCGGTGCCGCTGTTGCTGGAGGTCGATGTCACCAACGAGGACCATCTCACCGGCCTGGCTGCGCAGCTAGGCGAGCATGTCGACCATCTCGATGGATTGGTGCACTCGCTTGCCTTCGCCAACCCCGAGACCGCACTCGGCGGGAACTTCCTCAGTACGCCGTGGTCCGACGTCAGCACGGCGCTGCAAGTGTCGGCCTACTCGTTGGCATCGTTGACCATGGCCTGCAAGCCCTTACTGGCCGAGCCGGCCTCGGTCGTCGGGCTGACTTTCGACGCCACCGTCTCGTGGCCTGTCTATGACTGGATGGGTGTGTCGAAGTCGGCGTTGGAGAGCACCAGCCGTTACCTTGCGCGCTATCTGGGTCCGCAGGGAATACGTGTCAATCTGGTGGCCGCCGGTCCGCTGGAAACACTGGCGAAGAAGGCCATCGGCGGCGCCGACGCGTTCAATGAGGTTTGGGGTCAGCGGGCGCCGCTGGGCTGGGATCCGAGGGACATAACGCCAACGGCAAAGGCGGTTGTGGCGCTGCTCAGTGACTTCTTTCCCAAGACCACCGGAGAGATGATCCACGTCGATGGTGGTCTGCACTCCACCGGCGCTTGACAGTCCAGATGTCCGCTGCCTCCGAGGTCCGCTCGTTGGTTGAGCTACGTCTCCTCGATGGGCCGAACCTCTATTTTCCGCGGCCGGCGGCGAAGGTGACTCTCGACCTGACGGACCTGCTGGAGCTGCCCGAGACGGACGCCCGTGATCTCGGCGCCGAACTTGGCTTGGGCAACGCGCGTACTGGGAGTGCGGGAACGGTATTCCGGCAGCGTTTCGCGATACGGCTGGTGACTCAGATCGTTCGTCAGCTTGCCCGCGCCGGAGGGGCGACCAGATTGGCGGTGCGTACCCGGACTGGACAGGTGGTGACCGAGCTCGTCGTGGCGTACCCGTGGCGCAACGCCGACCGCGCCGAGGCTTTGGGGTACGGGTTGGCGCGGGTATTGGACAGCGTCGCCGCTGGACCTGACGCGGTCGCGGAGATGATCATTGCCGAGGGTGCTGT
>DASRJV010000351.1:0-4010 GCA_035649295.1 Propionibacteriaceae bacterium | reverse complement strand
GTGATCAGGAGACAGCGCTCGTCATGTATGACACCGAAACGATGCCGGTCAAAAGCGCACCTGGCGCCGAATGCGTCACCGTCAAAGACGGCAAGATCACCTATAGCCTGTTCGTTTTCGACCGAGCCCCATTCGACGCCGCTCGCCGTTCGAGCTGAGCCTGTTCGAAGCGCAGGCCGTAATGCGCGCCGAGCTTGTCGAAGCGCAGGCTGTCTGCGCCCTTCGACCGGCTCAGGGCGCAGGTGCTCCCAGCCGATGGGCGGTGATCGCTGCGCCATCCACGATCCATCCGCTATCGGCCGTCGGATAGGCGCGCGTGGTGTGGCTCGTTCCGTGATGAAACGTCTCCACCATGCTGCCGTCGACCAAGATCCTCACCGGATCACTCGGTGTGCCCTCCGTCGCTGACACCAGCTCCGCAGCGCCGCCGTGAACGAGCCTCAGAGTTACGGGCCCGCTGGCGATCAACTCGAAGGCATGCTGCTGGAATGGCACCCCGGGCCGCGGTGCGAAGTTCCCGAGTCGCAGCCCTTCCAGCTCAGTTGCCGGCCGCGCGCAGAGCACCCCGTTGCGTACGTAGAGTTCCCGCGGAAAGGTCAGTACGCCGGCCCAGCCAGCCGCTGTGATCTGCTGCTCGCTGCGTCCCAGCTCCCATGCCCAAGCCCAGAGCAGCGTACGGTCTGGTTCGGTCAGTACTTGCGGCGCGTAAAAGGCTGGGCCGTCATCGACCACGCCTCCGGACGTGGCCTTGAATACCCATCCCCTGCCGTTGACGAGCAGGTCGCCGAGTAGGTATCGGACGCCTGCCAGTAGGTCAATGCCATCTTGGCGGCGCCATAGCGAGAGCAACAGCACCCACTGACCGTCGACCTGGAACAGGTTCGGACATTCCCAGATGTTGGCGGTAGCGATCTCAGCGGCGATCGGGTCGTCGGCGGAGAGCAACGTTCCTAGCTCGGTCCAGTGCGTGAGCTCGTCGCAGCCATAGAGCCGCAACTGCGGACGCCCCGATATTTGTCCCCCGCCTTGCACGGCATAGCGCTTGCCCTCGTGGACGAAGAGGAAAGGATCTCGGATCTCAATGCCCGCAGACTGCGAAATGCCCAAAACCGGCGATTGATCTTGGTCCCAGGACAGCAGAGATCGATCGGAGCGCGCGATGCCGACGACGGCATTCCAGGCATGATCAGGATTTGCTGTGTACACGGCCGTTGGCACACCGGAATCATCGACGACGCAGCCGCTCCAGCAGCCGGCTCCGTCGATGAGCCCGGGACGCGGAGACAGAGCGATCGGGTGCTCCTGCCAACGAAGCAGATCAGTCGAGCTGACATGACCCCAATGCATGACGCCATGCACCGGCGCGAATGGGTTGTACTGAAAGAAGACGTGGTAGCGGCCGGCAATCCGGCAGAGGCCATTCGGATCGTTGAGCCATCCTTGCGCGGGCCGGATGTGAAGGGTAGGGAAGCTGGGATCGGCCATGGAGCGAAACGCTACCGGGTTGGCTCTCTCCCAGGAGGCGCCGCCCGAGCAGAGAAACGAGTCGAACTGGACGCTTGGGTAGGCTCTTGGCACGTGGTGGATCCGTTGCGCGTGCTGGTGATCGGTTCCGGGGGCCGCGAGCACGCGCTCAGTTTGGCGCTCAGTCGCGACCCCGGTGTGGTCGAGGTGCACGCTGCACCGGGCAATCCCGGCACTGCTGCGCTGGGCACCAATCACGCTCTCGACCCACTCGATGGTGCCGCCGTGGCCAGCTTGGCCACCCGACTCGGAGTCAATTTGGTCGTTGTCGGACCCGAGGCGCCACTAGTGGCGGGTGTGGCCGATGTGGTACGGGAGAGGGGTATCGCCTGCTTCGGGCCATCTGCGGATGCCGCGCGGCTGGAAGGCAGCAAGGCTTTCGCCAAGCAGGTGATGGCGGTGGCCGGTGTGCCCACTGCTCGTTCCCGAGAGTGCGTGACGCGTGATCAAGTGGATCAGGCGCTCAACCTGTTCGGGCCGCCCTATGTTGTCAAGGACGATCGGCTGGCAGCCGGCAAGGGAGTCGTCGTGACTGACGACCGGCAGCTCGCAGTTGATCATGCGAAGCGCTGCGGCCGGGTGGTGATCGAGGAGTTCCTCGATGGTCCTGAGGTAAGTCTCTTCGCGATCACCGACGGGCTCACCGTACGCCCGCTGCAGCCGGCGCAGGACTTCAAGCGTGTTGGCGATGGCGACACCGGGCCCAACACCGGCGGCATGGGTGCCTACACCCCGCTGCCCTGGGCGCCGGATGATCTTGTCGAGGATGTCGCCAGTACCGTGCTGCAGCCGACGGTGGATGAGATGGCCCGGCGTGGTACGCCCTTCAGCGGACTGCTGTATGCCGGCCTGGCGCTGACCTCCAACGGCGTTCGGGTGGTCGAGTTCAATGCCCGGTTCGGCGACCCCGAGACTCAGCCGCTGCTGGCCCGTCTCAGCACGCCGCTTGGCGGACTGCTCTACGCCGCCGCCACCGATGATCTTGGCGCGCATCCAGAGCTGGAGTGGGAAAGTGGCGCCGCAGTCGGCGTGGTCTTGGCCTCGGCCGGTTATCCAGGTACTCCGGCGACCGGCGGAGCGATCACTGGGATCGAGGTGGCAAGCAGTCACGGCAGCCTAGTCATCCATGCCGGGACTGCTCTGGATCCGCAGGGCAATCTGATCAGTGCCGGGGGACGGGTGCTGACGGTCGTGGGCCTCGGTGAGGATATTGAGACGGCCCGCGGCCAGGCGTACCAGTCGATCGCGAAGATCCAGCTTGAGGGGTCGTTCTATCGCCACGACATCGCTGCGTCCGCCGCACGTCTGGCGGTGAGCTGAGCAGTGCGGATCGGCAACGTCCTGGCCAACCGCTATGCATCGGCGGCGATGCGCGAGGTCTGGTCGGCGGAGAGCAAGATCATCTCTGAACGCCGGCTGTGGCTCGCAGTTCTGGCGGCCCAAAATGATCTTGGCGTGGACTTCGGTGGCGATGATCCAGCCATGGTGATCAAGGCCTACCGGGACGTAGTCGAGCACGTTGATCTAGCGAGCATCGCCGAGCGCGAAAAGATCACCCGGCATGATGTGAAGGCGCGGATCGAGGAGTTCAACGCGCTTGCCGGCTTCCAGCACGTGCACAAGGGAATGACCTCGCGCGACCTGACCGAGAATGTCGAGCAGCTACAGATTGTTTCCTCTCTCAAGATCATCCGGGATCGGATCGTGGCCACACTGGTACAGCTCGCCCAGTTGGCAACCCAATACGCGCAGCTGCCGATAACTGGCCGCACCCACAATGTCGCGGCACAGATCACCACATTGGGGAAGCGTTTCGCTACGACAGCGAACGAGCTGCTGATGGCGTACCAGCGAGTTGCGGAGTTGCTCGACCGCTATCCGTTACGCGGCATCAAGGGACCGGTTGGCACCAGCCAGGACATGCTCGATCTGCTAGGCGGCGACCAGCAGCGGCTGGAGGCACTCGAGCGGCAGGTTGCTGATCATTTGGGCTTTGCCCACGTCCTGGTGAGCACCGGACAGGTGTACCCGCGGTCGCTCGACCTCGACGTGATCAGCGCACTCGCTCAGGTGGCGGCGGCACCCTCCAACCTGGCGACGTCCATCCGGTTGATGGCCGGACATGAGCTGGTCACTGAGGGCTTTCAGCCGGGCCAGGTCGGTTCCAGTGCCATGCCGCACAAGATGAACACCCGGTCTTGCGAGCGTGTCAACGGACTGGCGGTGATCATCAGGGGTTACCTCTCGATGATCGGCGAACTCGCCGGTGATCAATGGAATGAGGGCGACGTGTCCTGCTCGGTGGTCCGCCGAGTCGCGCTGCCGGACGCCTTCTTTGCAGCTGACGGGCTCTTCGAGACTCTACTCAGCGTGCTCGAGGATTTCGGCGCCTTCCCAGCGGTCATCGAGGCTGAGCTCCGGCGATATCTGCCGTTTCTTGCCACTACCAAGGTGCTGATCGCGGCTGTCCGGCACGGGGCTGGCCG
>DASRJV010000350.1:0-4837 GCA_035649295.1 Propionibacteriaceae bacterium | reverse complement strand
AATGCCGGCGGCAGTGAACACGCCGGCGCGGCGTCCGCCGACGATCGAGTTACGGACGGTCAGTGCGGTATCTGGTCCCGGCGTGCAGATCACCAGGACCGATACGCCGAGAAAGGCCAAGAGCCCAGTCATCATGGCGAGAGCCTCTCACAAGCTCAAGCGTGCCCTCCGACGGTGACCTTCCCGACGGTAAGCCGAGCATCTCCCTCGAGGATCTGGCCAATTCGTTCGACTTGAGTTGCCAGAGCCCGGTGCTGACCGGCGGTAAGCCGGATGAGCGGCTCGACCGTGACCTCAATCTGCCGGCTGGAGCGACGCTGATGCCAAACGCCGGCGACGACGCCATCAATGAGCAGAACCGGATAGTTGCCAGCCTGTCCGGACGGCGCGAGGGCACGCGCGGCCGCCTTGCCCGGGAAGAGCCGGTCTCGCGGCTGGCTTCCGACGGCGTACGCGTCGAAGTAGGGCAGCAGCAAGACACCGCCTTTGGCGTCTTCTGCCGCAGGCATTTCCGTGTCCCGGTAACTCACCCAGGCGGCCAGGCCGTCGAAGTCGATCTTGGTGAGTTTTCGGCTGTGCCGCTCGAATTGCTCGCCCGCCCAAGTGGGCGGTGCGCCGATCCATTGGCCGAACTGCTGTGGCGTCGCTGGACCGTACGCGTACAAGTAGCGCGTGATCACCGTTCCGATAGCTTCCTCCTCCGGTGCCGGCCTGAATCCAGGGATCCAGCGGCGCGGATTGGTATAGGTGACGCGTCGGCCCTTGTTCGGTCCGAAGCACAGTACGCCGCGGTGGGCGGCCGCGCCGACCGCTTGCCGCCATCGCGGCCACATGTCCTGGAAAGCGGGCATGACACGATCGCCAGCCCAGGACCCGACCAGGTCGACGACAGCTCGGTCCAGTTCATCGATGGTGAGCTCGGCGTCCTCGAGCGCGCGCCCGATGGCATCGACAATCTGCTCGGCCTGCGCCGGAGTCAGCCGTACGTCGTCAGGAAAGGGAGAATGCGCCGGGATGGCGGAGAGTGCGGCCGTCCAGATCGGGAGGTCCTCGGCGGGAAGCAGATGTACGGTGCCACGTGGACCGTAAGTCTTGATCAGCTTGTGCTCGTCCCACAAAGCGCGCCGAACGGTGGTACGAGTTGCTCTCTGGATGCGCAGCGCCAGCGACATCTCGGCGGCTGACAGCACCTGCGCATGAGCGCCGCAGATGGCTGCGGCGATCTCGGCGGGATCGGTACCGGACGGCGCCGGAGGATGCAATGCCTGACGCTGCAGGCGTCTGACGTTGGCAGCGGACCAAGAAATCTCACCCGTCATCGGACTCCACAGCCTAGAACTGCATGTCGGTGAAACGGGAGTAGTGCCCCTGGAATGCGACGGTGATCATCTTTGTCGGGCCGTTGCGGTGCTTGGCCACATCGAAATCGGCTTCGCCGGCTCGCTCAGAGTCCCTGTCATAAAGATCAGGACGGTTGAGCAAGATCACCACGTCGGCGTCCTGCTCAAGGCTGCCGCTCTCGCGAAGATCGGAGAGCATTGGCCTCTTGTCAGTCCGCTGCTCGGGGCCGCGATTGAGCTGTGACAGGGCGACGACGGGTACGTCGAGCTCCTTGGCCAACAGCTTGAGCTGGCGCGAGAACTCCGAAACCTCGAGTTGACGCGATTCGACTTTCTTGCCGGAGGTCATCAGCTGGATGTAGTCGATGATCACCAACTTGAGGTCGTGACGCTGCTTGAGCCGGCGGGCCTTCGCACGAATCTCCATCATCGTGAGATTGGGGGAGTCATCGATGAACATCGGGGCTTCGGAGACCTGGCCCATCTTCGCCGACACCCGATTCCAGTCCTGGTCGCTCATGCGCCCGCCACGAATATGTGACAGCGGGATGCTCGCCTCGGCCGACAACAATCGCATGGTGATCTCGAGCTGGCTCATCTCCAGGCTGAAGATGACCGAAGTGAGCCCATTCTTGATCGAGGCTGAGCGAGCAAAGTCCAGTGCCAGTGTCGACTTCCCGACCGCAGGTCGAGCGGCGATGATCACCATCTGTCCCGGATGCAAGCCGTTGGTCAGCTCGTCGAGGTCGGCGAACCCGGTAGGCACACCCGACAGCCCGGCGCCTCGAGACTCGATGGCCTCCATCTCGTCGAGAGTGGGTTGCATCAGCTCTGACAGCGGTTTGTAGTCCTCCGAGGCCCGCCGCTCACTGACGGAGTAGACCTCGGCCTGGGCGCGGTCCACGATCTCATCGACGTCGCCCTCGGCGGCGTACGACATCTGCCCAATCCGGATCGAGGCTTCGACGAGTCGGCGCAGGACCGCCTTTTCGTGCACGATCTGCGCGTAGTAGCCACCATTGGCAGCCACCGGGACGCTCGCCAGCAGCGTATGGAGGTACGGTGCGCCGCCGATTCGGAGCAGTTCGCCGCGCTTGCCTAGCTCGTCGGAGACGGTGATGGCGTCAGCCGGCTCGCCCCGACCGTACAGGTCGATGATCGCGTTGTAGACCTGCTCGTGGGCTGGGCGGTAGAAGTCAGCCCCGCGCAGCACCTCGACGACGTCGGCTATCGCGTCCTTGCTCATCAGCATGGCGCCGAGCACGCACTGCTCGGCCTCCATGTCCTGCGGCGGCGTACGGTCGGACGGTCGAGGCGCTTCGCCGCTGTAGGGCGGCATCACCTCGGCAACACTCACCCTTACTCCTTACACATCCGCTGGACGCTGCCCCCGAGCCCGCCGGACACCCCGCCTCAGCACCAATCGAATACGTGTTCGGAACACTAGTGACGTGCACTGACACGTAGGCGCGCATAACGCTGCGACAGGTCAATTGCGGGAAACCGTACGCTGCTTGGGCCGGCCTGAACAGACCGTTATCCACAGGCCCTGTGGACAACAAATTGCGTTCTGTGGGGGACACGCGGTGCGCCTGTGCAGACCCTGGGTATCGGCCTGGGGACTCGCATCGTTCTCGGATCGGCAATTGAGCTTTGACTAGGGGAGAAGCGGCAATCCTTGGGGTGGATGGAAGTTCTTTTTGACCATCTCACGACTCGGATGTGGCGTTTCGAATCGCGGTGTGATTTTCCCCGCCGGAACGTATTACCCACAGGTTCATCCGCAAGCTGTTGAAAAACGATTGCAACATTTGAGGAGGTTTGATCGAACATCATTACATGAGCTTCGCTGCGTGACCGATTTGACGTTCCATATACCCTTAGGGGGTACCCTGACACAGCTAGGAAGGTCGATGCCGGATCACGCCAGCCATCACGGCTACATTGCCAACAAGGACGACTACCTTAAACGATTGCGTCGAATTGAGGGACAGGCGCGTGGTCTGCAGAAGATGATCGAGGAGGAGCAATACTGCATCGATATCCTCACCCAGGTATCCGCGATGACCCGCGCGCTTCAGTCGGTCGCGCTCGGGTTGCTCGAGGAACACCTGAGCCACTGCGTCGTCCGCGCTGCAGCCGAAGGAGGGCCCGAGGCCGATAGCAAGATCGAGGAAGCGGCGAGCGCTATTGCACGTCTGGTCCGCTCCTAGCTGGCGCTCTCCATCTCTAGTACCTAGCAAAAGGAAATGCCTATGTCCGTCACCGGTGAGTATCGCGTCTCGGGGATGCACTGCCAGCACTGCGTGAGCTCGGTGACCGAGGAGGTCTTTGCTATCAGCGGAGTAACCGATGTCCACGTGAATCTTGATAGCGGCCAGCTGATCGTGACAAGTGACACCGAGATCCCGTTCGAGAGCATTGTGGCCGCAGTGGACGAGGCAGGCTACAGCGTGGCCGCTGCCTAGGCGGCCGCTCCACGAGAACGATCGCCGTCTGACTATGAACCCACCCGCCAAGCTGGTCGCCTTCCTTGCCTTGCTGGCGGCCATCTTCGGTATCTCCTACGCCACGGGCACCCAGTCAGGAGCGCTGCTGGCGCCAGTGGCGACGCACACGCCTGAGATGGTTGCACCAGCGAGCACGGTAGAGGGCTACACATTGGGCGTAGTGGAGCCAACCCAAAAGCCTGGTAAGGATGTGGTGGTCGAGTTCGCCGTGTCTGCGCCCGGCGGCCAGGTGATATCAGAGCTCGATGAGGATGCCGGCGAACATATGCATTTGATCGCTTTCCGGCATGACCTCACCGGATACCAGCACGTCATGCCGCAGCAGGGCGAGAGCACGTCATGGTGGGGAATCCTCAATCTCACGCCAGGCCCATGGCACGTGATCGTCCATTTTCAGTCGAAGGCGCTCGGTCGGGAGATCGCTCTTGCCACCGACTTCACAGTCAGTGGCAAGTATCGCCCTGAGCCGCTTCCGCCGGCAGCTGACCAGATCCAGATCAAGGGCCTCGCCGTGACACGCAGCGGCGAGCTCAGTACCAGCGCAGACAGCAGCAGCGCAATTACAGTGACCGATCGTGGTCAGCCGGTGATCGATCTCCAGCCGGCGCACGGTGAGATGGGCCACGGCGTGCTGATCCGGCCAGCCGATCTCGGCTATCTGCACATGCATGCCAACTCAACTGGTACTGGGCCACGGCTGGACTTCCTCGGCGCCGCACCCGATCCGGGCAGCTATCGACTCCTTGTCGAGTTCTACCGGGGCGACGAGCTCTATCTGGCTCCCTTCACAGTGCAGGTGACCCGATGACTCAGCTGGATGTCGCGGTGCAGACGATCGAGCTTGACGTCCAAGGCATGACATGCGCGTCGTGCGCCGCGCGGATCGAGAAGAAGCTCAACCGGCTCGAGGGCGTCAATGCGACTGTCAACTATGCGACGGAGAAGGCCACGGTTCACGCCGGAAAGGCAACCACGGCGCAGACCTTG
>DASRJV010000349.1:0-3236 GCA_035649295.1 Propionibacteriaceae bacterium | reverse complement strand
TGACCACGAAGAGCACCAGGCCAGCCGCAATGTAGGCCCCCGTCTTGGACGGGCTGTCGAACTCGGCAGCATTGTTGGCGATCTTGCTGGCAAAGGTCTCGCCACCAGCGAAGATCGAGGGGCTGAATGGGCTACTCGGTGCCGGCGTCGTCAGGATGATCATCACCGCGATGGTTTCGCCGAGTGCACGGCCCAGGCCGAGCATTGACGCGCTAATCACGCCAGAACGCCCGTAAGGCAGCACCGCAGTGCGGATGACCTCCCAGCGGGTCGCGCCGAGTGAGAGTGCGGCCTCGATGTGGTCGCGCGGCGTCTGAGCGAAGACATCGCGTGAGATAGCCGACACGATGGGCAAGATCATGATGGCCAGCACCACGGCGGCGACGAACACTGACCCCTTGGGATCGACGTTCTCGCTGAACAGCGGTATCCAGCCGATCTTGCTCGTCAGCCACACGGCTGCGGGAGCGAGGAACGGTCCCAGGACGGTCAGTCCCCACAGGCCGAAGATGATCGACGGTACCGCCGCGAGCAGGTCTACTACGAAGGAGACCGGGCCTGAGGCGCGCTTGTGCAGGTACTGGGTCAGACAGAGCGCCACGCCGACAGCAATCGGGACCGCGATAGCCATCGCCAGCACCGAGGACAAGACGGTGGTCCAGAGCAGCCCGGCGATCCCGAAGGCTAGATCGGCACCGCTGACTGTCCAGTTACGCGAGGTGAAGAAGTTGTCCTGGTCGGCCCGCAGGCTGGGTAACGCGAGAGCCAGGAGGAAGATGCCGACGAAGAGCACGAGCAAAACGATGCTCAAACCGGCGGTGGTCGCCAGCGCACGGAACACACGATCCCCGGTCCGGCTGATCTTGGCCAATTTGACCCCGCGTGGAGCCCTGTCGACTTGGTCGATGGTCGCGGGAGCAGCCGCTGCGTGATGTATGACCTTGGGTACGGGGGTGTGCATGTGCTCCACGTGACCCGCCGCCGGCGACAGGCTCGGATCCAGCGCCGCGGCGGGCTGGGGCTCGACCCTCTCGGTGGCATCTGTATCGGTCACTGCCATGGGTCTTCCTGCTCGGTGAATGGCGGCGGGCCACCGCGGATGCGTAGCCGCGATGACCCGCCCCTGGGGGAGGTGACTACTGGATCGCTGCGACCGCCGTCTTGACCTTTGACTGCAAATCGCTGGGGAGCGGCGCGTACCCAAGATCCTCCAACTTGCTCTGCGCCTCCGGCGAGGAGAAGTAAGTCAGGAAGTCCTTGACGATCGCCGTCTTGTCGGCCGCCAGACCCTTGCTGCACACGATCTCATAAGTGACCAGCAGTGCGGGGTAGGCGCCGGCTTCGGTTCCGGAGTACTTCAGGTCGAGGTTGAGGTCATTGCCGCTGCCCTTGACCTTTGCCTCAGACACCGCCTTGGCCACGGAGTCACCTGTCAGCTCTACTGGGCCGCTGCCGCTGTCAAGCTGAGCCATGCTCAGGTTGTTGTCCTTGGCATAACTCCATTCGATGTAGGTGATGGAATTCTTCGTATTGGCAGTGGCCTCGGCAACGCCGGAGGACTTGTTCTTGCCCTCTCCGGTTCCTGTCCAGGCCTTGCCGGGCTCGTCCGTCCAGGCACCGTTTCCGGCCTTGGAGAGGAACTTGGTGGTGTTCTCCGTGGTGCCCGACTCGTCGGAACGGAAGAAAACGGTGATATTCGCACTGGGCAAATCGACGCCTGAGTTGAGTTTGGCGATCTTCGGGTCGTTCCAGGTCTTGATGGTGCCATTGAAGATCTCCGAGAGCACCTCGGCATTCAGCACGAGCTTGTCGACGCCGTCGACGTTGTATGCAAAGGCGACTGGGCCCACCACCATAGGCAGGTTCCAAGCCGGGTTGTTCGCGCAGCGCTCCTTGGCCTTGTCAGCCTCGATAACTCCGTCCTTCTCCTCGGTCTTGAGTGCGGAGTCCGAGCCGGCGAAGTCCACCAGGCCGTTGTAGAACGACTTGATGCCGGCACCTGAGCCAGTCGGGTTGTATTCGATCGTCGCCTTGTCGCCGCATTGGGCGTTGTAGTCAGCAATGACTTCGGTGATGGCGTTGGCCTGGGCGCTCGAACCCTCGGCGGAAAGTTTGCCCGCTGGGCAGGCGAGGCCTGACGCGCCGGCGCTGCTGCCCGGTTCAGCTCCGGCAGGCTCGTTTGCGCTTGTCGGGTCAGAGCCGCACGAGGTGAGACTGAGGGTGGCCAGAGCAGCCAGCGCGGCGAGCTTGCTGGCTCGCGAGCTCACGAGGCGGTTCATGGTCATACGTGTCCTTCACAGACGAGGGGAGTTCCCCCTAGGTGAACCCGGAGGCACGGTGCTCGCCGGGCGTGACTCAGAGGGCGCGTCCGTGCGCCTTCCGATGCCGCGAACGTACGCGTGTCGGGTGTCGTGATGGGCCTATGAAAGTGAACAGCGGGTGAACGATCCATGCGGCTGTTCATGCGACGCACGAGCCGACTGCTCGGCGCCCAGCAACCATCGGCCCAGTCGCTGGCGAGCGCGGCGTGCCAGCTGTCCGACGCGTCGACGGAGAGTCGATTTTCTTGGTGGTGGCGGCGGTGCCGGCAGGCTGCCCGGCAGGTGGAGTCGAGTCAGCCTCCGACGCTTGAAGTAACGGGATTGGCTTTCGTAGCGAGCCCTGAGAAACGAGACGACCTCCGAGCGCCGCGCCGTCAGCCGATCTGGCTGCATGACGTATCCGACGGCGATGACCAGTGCATTCGCATCTGTTTCAGCTATCCGAACGGGCGCGTTCTCGCGTCGAGTCAGCGATGAGAGGTCGGGAACCAGTGCATCGACGAGACACACCGGAATCTGGTTGCTGTTCTGGTAGGGCGTCAGCCGTTCCAACATCAGCACCGTGCCGAGACGCGCCACCGGCAACCCATAGATGCTCGACGCCGTCATGAGCGCGGTGGAGAAGCACCCGACTACAAGATCGACTGTTCCGCGCTCGTACCACGCTTCAGCCAGTTCTGGCTCGTCCGCTACGGCGAACCGCACTCAACGGTCTTCGGCCACATCTCGGAGCTCAGCCAGCTGTCCGGCTGGCGCACTTGGATGCGGCTTGAAGGCAATGGAGCGATGGCCCGCCTCCACGCAACCCGAGACCATAGTCGCGTACAGGTCACGTTCTTCGCGCTCGCTCAGCAACCCGCTGGCTGCCAGGTGCTGACCAACGATCAAGGCAAGCCGCTCGTCGCGTGTAATCCC
>DASRJV010000348.1:0-4532 GCA_035649295.1 Propionibacteriaceae bacterium | reverse complement strand
TCCAAGTTGGTGAGCTTGATCGTCCGACCCTCGATGGTCACCACCTGGTCGCGCGACGCCTTGCCCATGAATCCAGTATCGACTTGACAATCTCGGCGCCAAACCCCTCCTGCCCGGATTCTGATCAGCCGTAGTGGGTAGTACGAGGACATGCGAGCGCTCTGGAAGGGTGCCATCACCTTCGGCCTAGTGAATGTGCCGATCAGGCTCTATGCCGCGACCGAGGACCACGACATCGGCCTCCACCAGGTGCACGACGCTGACGGCGGCCGGATCCGCTACCAGCGGCGATGTGAAGTTTGCGGCAAGGTGGTCGAGTACTCTCACATCGACAAGGCGTACGCAGAGGGCAAGACCACCGTTGTACTGACCGAGGACGACCTCAAGTCGCTGCCGGAGGAGCGCAGCAAAGAGATCGAGGTCGTGGAGTTCGTGCCGTCCGAGCAGATCGATCCGATCATGTTCGGCCGCAGCTACTTTCTGGAGCCGGACAAGTCTGCCGTCAAGGCGTACACACTGCTCCGGCGAGCCCTCGAGGAGACTGATCGCACAGCAATTGTGCAATTCTCGCTGCGCCAGAAGACTCGGCTAGCTGCACTGCGGTCACGCGGGAACTTGCTGATGCTCCAATCGCTGTTGTGGGACGACGAGGTGCGGGAGGCGGACTTCACGAGTCTTAAGGAAGATGTTCGGGTTTCCTCTCAAGAGCTCAAGATGGCATCGTCCCTGGTCGACAACATGGCCGCCGACTTCACGCCGGATAAATTCAGCGATGAATACCAAGAGCAGTTGCGGCAGCTGATCGCCGCCAAGCTGGAGAAGGGCGACGCCGTGGACACTGCGGTCACCTTCGGTGAGAAAGGCGAAGAAGAGGCCGAACGCGGTGAGGTCGTTGACCTCATGGATGCGCTGCGACGCAGCGTCGAGCAGAACCGCGCTGCCAGGAAGGAAACAGAGACCAAGCCCTCAGCCAAGAAGGCTGGGGCAAAGAGGGGTCCGGCCAAAAAGAGGCCGGCAAAGAAAGCCTCGGCTAAGAAGGCATCGGCCACGAAGGCGACGACAGCCAAGAAGGCCAGTTGACCTCCTGACTCGGGGGTTTAAAGGGAGGAGAAACAGATGGGTATCGGAGTTGGCATCGTCTTGATCGTGATAGGCGCGATCCTGCTCTTTGCGCTCAACCTTGACATCCCGTTCGTGTCAGACGACACGCTTGGCATCATCCTTATCGTGGCAGGTGCCTTAGCGTTGATCTTGGCACTGGTGATGCAAGCGCAGCGCAGCCGGACGCGGCACGTCGAGGAGAAACGCTACGACGGTTCCCCACCGGTCGTCTGACGACTGGAGACTATGAGGGCACGCAGACCGTTAGCGCGCCGGGGCTTACCTCGGCGCGCAGCGTGCGGCAGTTCCCAGCCATATCACCATCGAGTTGATAGGGGTCGGGGTGATCGAGCCGCACCTCGACATGAGTTCCCTGCCACTGTTCGACCCGGTCGTCAGCACGCGGACGCAGGGTGATCAATCGGCGCAATACGCGGAGCCAGTGAGTGACGCGATGCGGTGATGCCACGTAGACGTCGAGACGGCCGTCGTCAGGCCGCGCATCCGGGATCAACTTGAGATTGCCAGTCAGCATGCCGACATTGCCGATGGCGAAGATCATGGCGTTGCGGCGACGCGGGCGCTGATCATCAAGTGTGATCCGCATATTGATCGGCGTACGCCCGAGGGCCTTGGCAGCGGCAATGAAGTAAGCCCCGGTACCGATCACGTTCTTGAGCTCCGGGTTGGTCTCGTCCATGATCATGGCATCGACACCCAGCCCTCCGATGACGGCGAAGTGCTCGCTCGGTACGCCATCGACAGTGACCTTGATCAAATCGATGTTCCATGTGTGGTCCCCGAAGGCGACCTTGAGGGCATCTGCCTCCGACAGCGGGATCTTGAGGTTCCGAGCCAGCAGGTTTCCAGTGCCCAGTGGTACGACGGCCATCGGTATGCCGGTCTCGGCCAGTCGATCTGCAACGATCCGGATTGTCCCATCGCCGCCTGCCGCGATGACCCGATCCACTTTGGCCGAGACCACCTGATCCGTGATTGCCGGACCTGGATTCTCTGCTGGGGTTTCCAGCCAGATGGCATCCTCCCAGCCGCTCGCTGCGGCCTGCTGGGTGATCGCCTCGCGGAGATCGTCGGACGCCTTGATCGGGTTGTAGACCACTGCACAGCGCCGCCCTGAGGGCCCATTCACAAGGTCCCTCCTTTCGCGTAGATTCGGCCTCGCGATCAACCGATCACGAATCAGATACCCCGGTGCCGACTGAGCTATCGAGTATCTACGCCAGCATTTCGGCCGCACCGACACATCGCCCGCAAAAAGCGGCCGACACGCGCGTCACGTCGCGGGGGCGTCATGAGCGTCCCATCTACGATGTTCCCGATTGCGCGATGGCGGCGTCGAGGCGCGGGATTCTCTCGACGTTCAGATACCGACACCGCCGAGCACGCCGTCGAGGGGGAGGCTTTGCGCTCAGCGGAGAAAGATCTTGTTCTTGGGGGACAATCCCATGTTGGTAGAGGATGCTGCGACGACCGTGTTCTCGGTTGAGCTCGACCCAGCGGTCTCCCTGCTCCACATGCGAGCGCAGGGTGCCAGTTTCCTTCTTGAGCTGAAGCGCAACGGGCTTCCTGTGATCTTGCACTGGGGTGCTGATCTTGGTGATCTTGACGGCTTGTCTTCGTCGGCGCTACTCGCCGCATTCGGTCCGACAAGTCTCGATTCGCTGCCCTCCGTGATGTCTTCAGTGGTGCCGGACTCCTCTGCTGGCTGGAGTGCGCGTGCGGCCCTGGCCGGGTCGCATGACGGCCAGGCATCCGCGGCATCGTTTACCGTCAGCCGTTCCCGGCTGATCAGTGAGACACCGATACTTCCCGGTCTGACTGAGGTCGGCGCCGATACGGTGATCGTGGCTGCGGAGGATCCGGTCAACGCGCTGAGCCTCGACCTCGCCATTCAGCTCACCGACAACGGTCTGGTCCGATGCCGAGCCGGTGTCACCAACAAGAACCTCGCGAGCTACCGGCTGGAGGGGTTGGAGCTGTTTCTGCCTGTCAGCGACTTGGCCACCCACCGAGTTGAGTTCGATGGTCCTGCGCTCTCGGCGGTTGCCTTGCGCTCCGGCTCCTGGTCTGTTGATCATGGAGCGTTCGACGATCGGCCCGACCATCTGGCTTTGGCTGAGGCAGGAACGGGGTTCCGGCGGGGCCAGGTATGGCAGGTGCACGTTGCCTTTAGTGGCGCGGTCCGGCAACGAGTGGAGCGAACGGCGTACGACAGGGCCTATCTCGGCGGCGGTGAACTCCTGCAACCGGGGGAGATCGTCCTCGAGATCGGTGAGGCGTACTACTCCCCGTGGGTTGTGTGGAGCTGGGGCGACGGGCTGGATGCGGCCGCGACGCGCCTGCACCGACATCTGCAACCAGTAGCGCCCCGGGACAATAGCATCATCTTCGACGCCGGGGCGCCGCCCTTCGATCACAATGATCGGCAGGCCATGGTTAGTCTTGCCGAGTACGCCGCGGCGGTCGGTGCCGAGATATTTCTGCTGGACATCGGGTGGTGCTCGCGCGTGGGTCTTGACCCGTACGCCGACAGCGCCGGACTGACCAACACGGGATCGTCAGCCGGTCTCGATGGGCTGCTGATGCGAATCCGCAATCTTGATCTTGAGATCGGTTTGGCCGTCGAGCTCGATCTGGTCGACCCGGACTCAACCATTGCACGTGATCATCCGGAGTGGTTGCAAACTGTTGAGCGTGACGGCATGACGCAGCAAGTGCTGGATCTGTCGATACGGTCAGCGATGGTCTATCTCTGGGAGCGTTTGACGAAGCTGCTCGATCGCCATCACGTGTCGTTGCTGAACTGGTCCCTCGCTCACGGTGAACACCGGCAGGGAGCTACGGCAACTCAGCACGCCAGCACGCTGGCGGTTTACCGGCTGCTTGACGCGTTGCATGAGCGCTACCCACAGCTCACCGTCCAGACCACCAGCCTCGACTTGGCGATAGCCGGCCGAGCGGTCGGCGCCGATCCCGCTGCGGACTCGACAGCACGACACACGGACTTCGCTGGCCTGGTGCAGATGCTGCCGCCAGGGCTTGTTTGGCAGCCGGCATTCGATGAGCCCGACGACGCCACCTCTTCGGCGTACCGGGCAATCTCGGCCTTCTTCGGCCGGCTCGGTCTAGGAATCGATCTTCGGAAGCAGCCTCCCGGAAACCTGCGGGCTATTCACCGATGGCTGACGCTCTACAAGAAGTTCCGGGCGTTGCTGCACTCCGGCATCACAGTGCGGTCAGACCAGAGTGATCGCGGGTTCGCGGCGCATGGCGTTGTGGCCGATGATCGCAGCGAGGCGCTGTTCGCTTTGGTTTGGCTGGAGCGAGCATTGAACAGCCGCCGGGTCCGCATCGACGGTCTCGACCCAGCTACCTCGTATCGGATCGAAGTGATCGGAGCTCGCCCTGGG
>DASRJV010000347.1:0-5660 GCA_035649295.1 Propionibacteriaceae bacterium | reverse complement strand
CGAGGCTCCGCTCGAAGCCGCTACTGGCGCGGATACTCTTCCCGAAACCACCACCGAGGTGACTTCCCCCGGAACTCCTACGGTCGGGGAGACTCTGGTGGAAGGCGCAACCGAGGAATCCCCGGCAGAGTCGGTCCAGGTTGGCGACGAGGGTGCCACGTTGCTCGGCGAAGCCCCTCCCGCGGCTGCAACCTCGACGTACCAGGGTGAGGGGGTTTACGTCGGCCACGAACCGCCTGAGGGCTTCACGATCAAGGGCAATGAGCGGTCGATGAAGTACCACGTGCCAGAGTCGGCAGGCTACGGCCGCACCGTCGCGGAGGTTTGGTTCAACAGTGAGGATGCTGCCCAGCAAGCGGGCTTCGTTCGCGCCCAGCGCTAATTCATCGGCGGTCATGAAGCTGAACCCGTTGCCACGATTTTTGACGGTGGGTGGCTGCCTGCGCAGCAAAAACAAGCAACTTTCCGCCGACCGTTAACATCCGGCCCCTTCGCGAGGCCTTCTCCAGATAGAAGGCCTCGACGAAAGGGATGCAGGTATGGCAGGGCATGCCGGAAGAAGTGCCGTTGGCGATCAATGGGTAGATGCAGCGCCATTCCGTGCTCAGCTGCGCTATCTGATGGCAAGCGGCTCGCTCAGCGTTGGAGATGTGGCTGCCGTTGCCGGCATCTCGGCGCGACTAGCCGACCGCCTGCTCCACGGACGAGACGGCCGCCCGGTGCGACGAATCAGCCCAGACACGGCTCGGCGGCTGATCCAGGTTTCCGACCAGCAGGTGCAAGCGCTGCGGCGGATCACGGTGCCCGCTGCTCCCGCCAGATTGCAGTTGCGTCGCCTCCATCGTGCAGGGTTGGAGAATCTCGCGATCGCGGAGCGAGTACGCATCGCAGTTCCTGAGCTGATCGAACTCAGCTCAGGTGCCGATACCTGTTCGCTGCTGCTCACGGTTCGGCTGACGGCAGCCGCCCGCGCTGAGGACAGCTGGCGCTATCGCAACCAGCTCGGCGCCTCAGTTGTTGACGAGGCGGCATGAGGCCGGACCGGCGTGTCTAGGATCGCCGGGTGATCCAGGAGGAGCTGGCCGCAGTCGCCATCGCTGCGACGATCGCCGTGACGTCTGCCTTTCTGGTACGCCCACTGTTGCAGCAACTTCCACAACCGGCCCCCGGGGACGGCAAGCCGATCTACCGTGACCTCGGTACCACCCGTTTCGTGCTCGTCTGCGGTGCACTTGCGGGGGTTGCCGCCGCGATCAGCTGGCTCACCGTGCCGCGCTATGCCCAGCCGATGTGGTCGGTGCTCGCCCTCTTGGGCGTACTGCTGGCCGCGATCGATGCACGCACCGGTTGGCTCCCGCTGCGGCTCACCCGAATTGCGTGGCTGGCTATGGCGATGGCCTCAGTGCTGGCGGCTTCATTGGGCGGAAGTGTCTGGATCGTCGTCCGATCGGCGGTCGGAGCGGCGATTGCCGGAGGGCTTTATCTGCTGGTGTGGCTGCTTTCACGCGGTGGCTTCGGCTTCGGTGACGTGCGGTTTGCACCGCTACTCGGGGCGGCCGCGGCTGCCAACTCATGGACCTTGCTGTGGTGGGCCCTGTTGCTCGGCACCGTGGTCGGCGGGCTCTTGGGTGTGCTGCGACTGGTACGAGGTCGGCGGGAAGCATTCCCGTACGCACCGTCGATGCTGGTTGGTGCCTACGCTGCTTGCCTGGTTACCGCGCTCAGCTGACGGCCTTCAGTTCCCCGATCGCGTGAGTTCCTAAGCGCGATCCGCGCCGGAGCGAACCGGAGGCAATGTCTCGACTCCGAGAACGTAAAGCGCAGCGCGTGCGTACGCGTCGGCGGCATCCAGTTCTGCTTCAGTGTGATACGCCTTGCCAGGACCGCTGACAGTGACCACATAACCGCCAGCCGAGGAATCCAGAGACAAGAAGTAGTCCCCCAGTAGCTCGCGTAACTGGTTCTCTCGAGGAAGCCAGACCACGCCGTCGGACTCCACCGAATCGAGCGCCCATTCAACCGTCCCGTTGAAATGGAAGCGCGATTCCCCACCCGACTCAACCAGTTCGACGACCATGTCGCTGATGATGAAGACAGACTCGGCGATCTCCGGCCGGGGGATGAAGAACATGTCGCCGTTCGCCGGTGTCCAGGACGTGTACGGAGCGAGCCGGGTCGCGAGTTCGCGGGAGATCACGGGTGCAGTATGTCGCGGAGCACAAAGGCAGCCGTAATACCGTTGCGCACGGCCAGGCGCCGCAACCCCGCATAGGCTCGAAGTCGTGACCGTCACGCCGAGACCTGGGTGGTACCCGGATCCGGCTGGCGCGACCGGACTCTACCGCTGGTGGGACGGCAGCAGCTGGGCCGAGGTGACCAGCGACTCGGCGCAGGCGCCGCCGCCGCTCCCGGTCGAGTCCGAGGCCGTCGCTGGAGGTGACGCGCCTCTGCGCCGAGCCTCACCGGTGCGTGTTGTTACCGTGCTCACCCTCGGGTTTGCCCTGTTCGTCAGCGCATCGATCGGCCTGGGTCTGGTGATCTGGCGTGACTCATCGAACACCTCAGCGCAGCGTGCATTGGGCGCTCCAGCCGGTTTGCCGAGCGCCGGTGGCACCGATCCGATCGGCTATCTCGACGAGCGCACCAGAACGGCAACCATAGGACCGGCCTCGCTGACGATGCCTGGCGACCCATACGTGCTCTCCCCCGACCCAATGGCCGTTCGGGGAGTACTCGATCTCCTGTTCTGGGCCAGCGCACCGGTGCACGCTCGCTACGACGGGAAACATGACTGGTCGTCCGGCGTGCTGCTCGGCCGGGTAGCCGCACCGGGCGACGCAGGCGATCTGCAAACCGAGGGCACACTTGCGGTCCGCGGCTTGAGCCAGGCGATCTTCGACCGGCACGCGACCGAGTTGAAGGGAATGACGTCGAAGCAGCGCACGGTAGACGGTCAGCCCGCGATGCTCTTCTCCGCTCAGGTGCACTACTCAGTGGACCGGTTGCCCAGCCGCTACGACACCGTCACAGCACTGCTGGTCAAACTTGACGACGGGTCGTTGATCATGGCCGCCAGCTCGGTACCTGATGACGCGAATTCCGACGTCACCCGGCAGGCAAGTGACGCACTCAGGACGCTCCAGGTTCGCTGAGCCGCTTGATCGACTGGGTTGTCTCGATCCATTCCCGCAGCTTGGTTTGTGCGGCACCTGAGTCGATTGCCCGTCGCGCCCGCTCCAGCTCGGCGGCGAAGTCGGCCTCAAGCCGCCCCGTGGCGGGCTTCCCGTACGCCACCAAGGCAGCAGCAGCATTGAGTACAACGACGTCGCGGACTGGACCAGGCTTGCCGGCGACCAGCTCGCGCACCACTTCCGCGTTGGCCCGCGCTTCTCCGCCTACCAAGTCCGGGAGGCTCGCCCTTGGCACGCCCAGCGCCAACGGGTCCAATTCCATGCGCTCGACCTCGCCGTCCGCGTACACCCACACAGTGGAGGAGGTCGTCGTGGTCAGCTCATCGAGCCCGTCCCCACCGTGAAACAGAAGCCCGTAGTTGCCGCGAGATGCAAAAACCCCCGCCATGAGCCCGGCCATTCGCGGATCCGCTACTCCCACAGCCTGCGAGATGGGCTGTGCCGGATTGGCCAAAGGTCCCAAGAAGTTGAAGGTCGTGGGAATACCGAGCTCGCGTCGCGGCGCCGCCGCATGCCGCAGCGCAGGATGGTATTGCGGAGCGAACAAGAAGCCGATCCCCACTTGGTCCACGACCTGCTGCTGAGCCTCTGGTGCCAAGTCGAGAACCACACCAAGCGCCTCGAGCACATCAGCGGCGCCGCAGGCCGACGAGGCCGCCCGGTTGCCATGCTTGACGACCCTCGCCCCTGCCGCCGCAGCCACGATCGCGGCCATCGTCGAGATGTTGACGGTGTTCGACCGGTCGCCACCGCTGCCCACCACATCGACCGCGGGCCCGCCGATCTCAATCGGGGTCGCGAACTCGATCATCACGTCGGCAAGGCCAGTCAGCTCCTCGACCGTCTCGCCCTTGCTTCGCAGGGCGATAACAAATGCGGTCAGCTGTGCGGGCGTAGCGTCCCCGCTCAGAATCTGTCCCATCGCCCAGCCGGTCGCCTCGGCTGGCTGATCCTCGCCCCGGATCAGGCCGCTCAGCAGTTCCGGCCAGCTCATCGTGGTCGCCATGGGTCAGCTCACCGGTGTAGTCCGCGCAACCGCGGTCTCAGCGGATGTCCGAGGGCGCAGTAGGGCCGCCACCGCTGCTGGCAGTCGGATCGGATCGATTGGATGCGATACCGCACTCTCGGCCCGCGACCAGGTCGCCAGCCAGGCATCATCGGTACGCCCGATCAAGACCAGGATCGGCGGACAGCGCAAAATCTCGTCCTTGAGTTGGCGGCACAGCCCCATCCCACCAGGCACGGCCTCGCCATCCAGGATCGCCAGGTCGATACCGCCAGCGTCCATAGCGCTCAGGACGGCGGCCTGGGTCGCCACTTCGAGGACACGTATCGGGGGCAGATCCGCTGCCACCTTGCGGCCCAGTACCAACCGAACGTTCTGCCGCGTGGTGCGGTCCGAGGCATACAGCAAGATCGTCAGGAGCTCGTCATCTCGAGAGCCCTCATCGCTGTTCATTGATCATCTCCAGGTTGTCCTCCAGTGCCAGCGGGTCGCATCTCAGCTTCAGCCGCCTGGCCGGTCCGGGCCTGATCGTAGCGTGCCGGTTCCTCCTGACCCGCCGAGCCGACAGGCGCACTCGCCGCTTGTTGCAATCGCAATTCCAGGCGATCGAGTCGCCGGTCCTCCCGCCGAGCCTCTCGCTGGCTGTGCGCGTACCACTGAGCGAAGATCGCAATCAGCATCAGTAAAGCAATGGCGTCTCCGGAAGCCCACATGATGCCGCCGGCGAGGTACTGATCATCCAGCGGGCTGGGCGGCCACGTCCGATTGAACGCGAGATACCAATTCTCGGCGATCAACGTAGTCGCGCTCATGATCGAGATGCCAAGAAAGGCATGGAAGGGCAGCATCAGGAACAGCATGAGCAGTCGTAGTGGATAACTGATCCTTCCCGGGACGGGGTCGATGCCCATCAGTGGCCACATCAGCAGGCAGCCGATGAGGATGAAGTGCAGATGCAGGAACGCATGCCAGAAGCCGGAACGGAGCGAGATCTCGTAGAACGGCGAGTAGTAGAGCGCGAACGGGGTTGCGATGAAGAGCGCCAGTACGAGCGGTGCGAACGTCAGCACTCGGGCAACTCGTGAGTGCAGCACCGCCAGCAGCAGTGCGCGCGGTCGGGATCGGAGTGTCCGCAAGGCGAGAGTGATCGGCGCCCCGAGAGCGAGAAACATCGGGGCCACCATCATCAAGATCATGTGCTGCACCATGTGGACGCTGAACAGCACTGTGTCGTAGGTCCCCAGCGCCGACATCGTGGCTATGGCAATGGTTCCGAGTCCACCGAGCAGAAACGAGAGAGTGCGCGGAACAGGCCAGCGATCGCCTCGGCGGTGGAGTACAACCAGGCCAGCAATGTAGAGCGCAGCCGCAGTGATGAGTCCGAGCGCCATCGACCATTCCCAGGTCCATTCGGTCAGCAGCCGGGTCGGTGTCAGCGGGGGCGGCTGATCGTGGGGTGTGGC
>DASRJV010000346.1:0-6625 GCA_035649295.1 Propionibacteriaceae bacterium | reverse complement strand
CCTCAGCCCACCCACCCACGACACGGCCCATTTCGCAACAGCCTCTGCAGGCCCCGTACAGCGTGAAAAAGCTTGGTACAGCTCTACGTCTGGCGCCTCGAAGCCTCAGCGGCTCGTTGGTACCGGTCGGCGAGGCGGATGAATGCATCGGCAAGTTCGGGAGGGTCGATGATCTCGAAGTCGGTGTCCAGCAGGCCGACGTAGAGGGCGAGTTGGTGCGGGGTGTCTGAGCCTGCCGCGATGATGCAGCGGTCTGGCCCGTCGGCCGATACAGATACTGCCAAGGGCAGCAGTGCCCTCACCTGCTCGACGGGCGCATGGATGCGGATCCGGGCGCGGTAACGCCAAGTCGCGCTGCCCGCGGAGCGCTGCACATGCTCTGCTGCCTCGTCGGCGGTCAACGTTCGCGGCCTGAACCTTGGTCCGTTGGGCGTCTTGGGCGTGATCCGGTCGGCTCGGAACGTACGCCAGTCATCCCGATCAACGTCCCAGGCCAGGAGATACCAGCGGCGGCCCCACACGACGAGCCGTTCCGGCTCGGCAGTGCGCGTGGTCAGCGTTCCCTCGTGGTCGACGTAGTCGAAGCGCAATCGTTCACTAGCGCGGATCGCGCCCGCGATCGCGCTCAGTACTGCGTGGTCGACGGTAGGCCCGCCTCCGGAGACGCTGACGGTTGCGGCCCGCATGGTGTCGATGCGATGCCGCAATCGGGAAGGCAGCATCTGCTCGAGCTTGACGAGCGCTCGTAATGACGCCTCCTCAATGCCTGTCACACCGGCGCCAGTCGTGGTACGGAGGCCGACTGCAACCGCGACCGCCTCTTCATCGTCAAGCAGCAGCGGCGGCATGGTCGTTCCATGTCCGAGGCGATATCCGCCCCCGACGCCAGGTCTCGCTTCGACCGGATAGCCGAGCTCGCGGAGTCGCTCGATGTCAGTTCGGATGGTCCGGGTGCTTACGTCCAGCCGGGACGCCAAGTCCCGCCCAGACCAATCGCGGCGCGCTTGCAGCATTGCGAGCAACTGAAGCAAGCGCGTCGATGTCTGCCACATAATTGCCAGTCTGGCAGCAATCGAGGAACGAAGTCTTCCGCGATTGTCTCTAGCGTTAGTGGCATGACACCAGCCACAGCACCCCAACCGTTCCAGATCGCGATCACCGACTCTGAGCTGGATAACCTCCAGCGCCGACTCGACGCAACCCGCTGGCCCGAGCCTCCGCCGGACGCGAGGACAGACTTCGAGCGTGGCGTACCCCTGGCCTACCTTCAGGAGCTGACCGACTACTGGCGGCACAAGTTCGATTGGCGCGCTCAGGAAGCCCGGCTCAATCAGATTCCGCAGTTCACAACAGAGATCGACGGGCAGCAGATCCACTACCTGCATGTTCGTTCACCGGAACCGAACGCGCTGCCGCTGTTGATCAGTCACGGCTATCCGTCTTCGGTGGTTGAGTTCTATGACCTGATTGGCCCCCTCAGTGATCCCCGGTCCCATGGCGGTGATCCGAGAGACGCGTTTGATCTGGTCATCCCGTCGCTGCCGGGCTTTGGATTCTCGACTCCGGTGCGGCAGACCGGCTGGGAGCTCGGCCGAACCACGGCTGCATTTGCCGAGCTCATGGCGCAGCTGGGCTATTCGCGCTACGGCGCCCACGGCGGTGACATCGGCGCGGGCGTCAGTGGTCGACTCGGCGCGGTGGACGCCGCGCACGTAGTCGGCACCATCGTGATCACCGACCCGGGTGCGCTCGGGCTGGCCGGGGAACAGTTCCCGATTCCGGACCACCTCACCGAGGAGGAACGGGCGCGAGTCGAGCAGGAGCGTACGACCTGGCGCGCCGAGCGCGGCTACCTCGATCTGCAGGGTCACCGACCAGAGACGATCGGGGCCGCCCTCACCGACTCACCTGTCGGCCAGCTCGCCTGGATTGTTGAGAAGTTCCAGACCTGGACGAACCCGGCTGCGAAGACTCCGGACGAGGCAGTCGATCGTGATCAGTTGCTGACGAACGTCAGTCTTTACTGGTTCACCCGTAGCGGTGCCAGTGCGGCGCGTTTCCTGTCCGAGGCGGAGCACTCCGATCTTGATTGGGTTGCGCCGGCCGGCGTACCGAGCGGTTGGGTGGTGTTCAATGCAGAGCCGATCATGCGGCGATTCATGGACCCGCAGCACCAGATGGCGTACTGGAACGAACATCAAGAGGGCGGACACTTCGCTGCGATGGAAGAGCCTGCACTGCTGGCCGAGGACATCCGCGCCTTCTTCCGCACCCTGCGCTGACTCCGACTTGTCAGCGCGTGTGGTCGCTATGGCGACCATCGACGCTGACAAGTCGGTTGCTCAGAAGAGGCTTGGCTCGCTCAGCGCCAGGTGGGGCGGGACAGCTGCGGTACGGGTGTCGGATATTCGCAGCACGCTGTCCTTCCGATCCAGGCCGTGCTTGCGTAGCAGCACCGATGATCGGCGTGCCAAGTCGGCGGCGTACGAGCGGGTGACATAAGAGCCGTTCCGATACAGCGCGGCGTACGGCCGGACAAGCTTCGGGTGATAGGCCCCCAGGTACTGCAAGAACCACTCGCGAGCGCCCGGTCGCAGGTGCAGTGCGAACACGGTCGCACCAGTGGCTCCGGCTGCGGCAACCTGCGCGAGCAGGTCATCGATCTGCTCATCGCTGTCGGTGATCATCGGCAGGATCGGTGCCACCATCACCTGGCAGGGGAGACCGGCCTGCACGATGGCCCGTACTAGTTCGAGCCGCGCTCTCGGCGTCGGCGTACCGGGCTCGAGCGCAGCGTGGATGCTCTCATCGGCTAGTGCAATGGACACCCCCATGCTGACCGAGACGGTCTGGCTCGCCACAGCCAGCAGTGGCAGATCCCGCCGTGCGGTGGTGCCTTTGGTCAAGATCGAAAACGGGGTGCCCGACTCAGCCAACGCGGCGATGATTCCGGGCATGAGGCGATAGCGGCCCTCGGCGCGCTGGTACGGATCGGTGTTGGTGCCCAGCGCCACCGGCTCGTGGGTCCACGTCGGCCGACGCAGCTCGCGAGCCAAGATGTCCCCAATGTTGATCTTGACGATGATCTGGCGATCGAAGTCGTTGCCGGAGTCCAGATCAAGATAGGTGTGCGTATTGCGGGCGAAGCAGTAGACGCAGCCGTGACTGCAGCCGCGGTAGGGATTGACGGTCCAATTGAAGGGGAGGGCTGCCGCCTTCGGCACCTTGTTCAGCGCCGACTTGGCCAAGACCTCATGAAAGGTGATGCCCGCAAACTCGGGCGTGCGCACCGACCGCATCAGATTGTTCAGTCGGTCAAGCCCAGGCAGCGCGGTCGGATCAGCTACTGCTTCCCGGGAGACTTCTTGGCCGGCCCAGCGCACCTGTCTATTCAAACACAAATTCGATTAAGCGTCCAACATGCGAAGTCTCTTGCTGGGTTTCGGACACCGGTGTCAACAGCGGGGGAGCGGCGGGCTGTAGGTCGTCGTGCTGGGCGTCGCCAGATAGAGGTCTGAGACGTACGTGCCGTCGTCGAGCCTGTCCCAGACTGACGTCGTGCCGACCTTGGACCCGGAGCGTTGGCACGTCACCCAGCCGAGGGCGCCGCCGGGGAGGGTGCCGGAGATGGCGTAGCTGGCGCCCGGGCCGGTGCGCTTGTTCAGTATCGGGATGGTCACCTGGAAGGGATAGCTGCAACGCGGCAGCGGCCCGCTGTAGCTGGTGTTCGAAGGCGTGCTCACGTAGTAGTCGCTGACGTAGTTGCCATCGGTCAGCTTGTTCCAGACCGACGTGGTGCCGACCTTGGTGCCAGCGGTCTGGCAGACGACACCCACCGTCGCACCGGGTGCGTAGGCCTGCACGATGGGAGTGGAGGTCCTTGGACCACTTCGGCCGTTGAGATTGGCCAAACTTGTGACCTGGTACGCATAGCCGACCGTCGCAACTGGTGCATCGAACCAGTCGCTGTCGATGTTGATCTCGACGCCGCCGTAGGTCTCGTCATGGTCGCCGCGGTATTGCTTCCCACGCTGATGATTGGACCAGTGCGCGTTGGGAATGCCAGCCCAGCCGGTCAGCCTGGCAATACCGTCCCAGCGCGCCATCCACAGCACGTCCGGGCGAGCGTACGCGGGCGCGACGTACGCCTCCGACAAGTGTTTGGCACCCGAAGACAAGTTGGCATACATCCCAGCGAGGTAACCCAGACGGTGTAGCTCCTTGGTCCATGCTGAGACGTAGCTCAGCACTGCCGTACGGCATGCCGCGTCGGCCGGTGGATAGTGCTCCATGTCGCCGTAGATGGCGCTGCCCGGCAGCATGCCGAGCGCCTGCGCTTGCAACACCGCATCGGCAGCGTCGGCGGTCCCCAGGCTCGCCGCAGTGGTACTGGTGAACTTTTTGACGTTCGGTCTACGAGTGCAAGGCGCCTGGTAACCAACGTAGATCGGAATGATCCGCCAACCCTGCAGCGATGTCGCTGTCACCCAGGCCGCGGTGAGATTTGGTTGAGGGCAACTTCGACTCACTCCGCCGATGTAGACGCCGACGCCTCGGTAGGGCGAGGCGGTTTTCCAAGCCTGCATGGTTGCCAGCGGCGGCGCCGCGCAGGCGTCGAACGCGTACCCGGTCAGCCGGGTAGCAGATGTGCTGGTCGGATACACCACGGTGGTGGCCGGCTCGGCCGCGGCACGCGTAGTTGTTGAAGCTGTCACAGCGGTTGCCAGCATGATCGCCGCGACGGCTCGTGCCCGTAATGTCGCTGTCGCGACGGGGCGACAACGGCTCACCATGCCTCAGTGTTGAGCCTGGGCAGCGCTAGATGAAGCAGTCGCTGGCCGATTGACGCGCACTTGGTATCAAACCAATCGCTGGCGGCCTCCGAATCACCATTAGGTGCATGCGCGTGAGGAGACCCATAGCGAGAAAGTGCGCGGCTGACTGGGGCCACGAGGTAGTCTCCACGCTTGGCCGCCGTTCGTTCTAAAACCGACAGTCAGGATTGAAGCTCATGCCACGCGTCTTCAACTTCAGCGCAGGCCCAGGCACCCTGCCCGAGGAAGTGCTGCTCCAAGCAGCTGATGAAATGCTCGATTGGCGCGGGTCGGGGCAGTCGGTGATGGAGATGAGCCATCGGGGCCGCGACTTCATCTCGATCGCGGAAGAGGCTGAGACGGATCTGCGCAAGCTGCTCGCAATTCCCGAGGGCTACCACGTGCTCTTCCTGCAAGGCGGGGCATCGCTGCAGTTCGAGATGATCCCGATGAACCTGATCCAGGGCCGCGCCGTCTCTGACTACATCAACACCGGCGAGTGGGCGAAGAAAGCCATCAACGCGGCCAAGAATTTGGCCGATGTCAACGTTGCTGCCAGCGCGGAGGACCGGGCGTTTACCTATGTGCCGGCGCAGTCAGACTGGCAGCTGACCGAGCGCGCAGCGTACGTCCACTACACCGCTAACGAGACCATCAATGGAGTCGAGTTTGGTTGGACACCCGATGTCGGCGATGTGCCGCTGGTCAGCGACATGTCCTCGAACCTGCTGTCCCGCCCGCTGGATGTCGGGCGGTTCGGCCTCATCTACGCCGGCGCGCAGAAGAACATCGGTCCGGCAGGCCTGGCGTTGGTGATCGTACGCGAGGACCTCATCGGCCTCGGTGAGCCGACGCCACCGGCAATGCTCGACTACGCAACCCATGTCAAAGCCCGGTCGATGTACAACACGCCGCCGACGTACGCGGTCTACGTTGCGGGTCTGGTGTTCCAGTGGCTGCTGGCGAGCGGTGGGCTTGCGGCAGCGGAGCAGCGCAATACCGCCAAGGCATCGTTGCTGTACGACTTCATCGACAGCTCTGACTTTTATCTCAATCCGGTCGAGAAAGCCGACCGGTCGCGGATGAATGTGCCGTTCCGGCTCACCAATCATGATCTTGAGGCTGATTTCTTGGCGGGTGCCGCAGAACACAATCTGATTGAGCTGAAGGGCCACCGTTCGGTCGGTGGCGTGCGAGCCTCCCTCTACAACGCGATGCCCATCGACGGTGTCCAGGCGTTGGTCGACTACATGGCCGAGTTCGCGGCGACGAAGGGGTGAATCAGCGGTGAGTGAGAAGTACCGAGTACGCGTCCTGAATCAGATCTCGGCCGGAGGCCTGACCCGGCTGGCCTGGGATCGGTTTGCGGTGTCAGCCGATGTCGACGATCCGCACGCCATCCTGGTTCGGTCGGCCGACTTACACGACATGGAGATACCGGAGTCGCTGCTGGCGGTGGGCCGCGCCGGGTCCGGCACCAACAACATTCCGATCCCGAGGATGTCGTCGCGCGGAATCCCGGTGTTCAACGCGCCGGGTGCCAACGCCAACGCAGTCAAAGAGCTCGTTGTCGCTGGCATGTTGCTGGCGGCACGCAACATCGACCACGCGCTTGAATACCTCGACTCCCTAAACCCCGAGGATCCGGAGCTGGAGAACAAGATCGAGGCTGGCAAGAAGGCATTCAACGGATACGAGCTCGCGAATCACACGCTCGGAGTGGTGGGCCTCGGCAAGGTCGGCTGTCTGGTTGCCGACGCGGCGATCAAGCTCGGCATGCAGGTGATCGGGTACGACCCCGATATCACCGT
>DASRJV010000345.1:0-8017 GCA_035649295.1 Propionibacteriaceae bacterium | reverse complement strand
GGTTCCTTTCAACCAGGTCAGCGGCCTGCCGTTCACGGCCGCGACGCTGGAGCACATGCTCGAGGACGTGGTCAAGAATGGTTAACGCAACGGTGCCCCTCAAGCTGACCGCCAAGGACTTCAAGTCCGATCAGGAGGTCCGCTGGTGCCCCGGCTGCGGTGACTATATCGTGCTGGCAGCGTTCCAGGCTTTCATGCCAGAACTCGGGATCAAGCGCGAAAACACCGTGATCGTTTCTGGCATCGGCTGCTCGTCCCGCTTCCCTTACTACGTTGACACCTACGGACTGCACTCCATTCACGGCCGGGCGACGGCGATCGCCACCGGTGTCGCGACGTCACGTGAAGACGTTGCGGTCTTTGTGATCACTGGCGATGGCGACGCGCTGTCCATCGGAGGTAACCATCTGATTCACGTGCTGCGCCGAAATGTGAACTTGACGATCTTGCTGTTCAACAACCGGATCTACGGCCTGACCAAGGGCCAGTACTCCCCTACTTCGGAGATCGGCAAGATCACCAAGTCCACACCGATGGGATCTCTGGACAACCCGTTCAATCCCATCTCGCTAGCGCTGGGTGCCGAGGCAACCTTTGTTGCGCGGACAATCGACTCCGATCGAAAGCACCTGACAAGCGTGCTGCGAGCGGCCACCGCACACCGCGGCAGCTCGCTGGTGGAGATCTACCAGAACTGCCCGATCTTCAACGACGGGGCATTCGATGCGATCAAAGACCCCGCGACGTCAGCGGATGCGATCATCCCGCTGACGCATGGCGAGCCGATTCGTTTTGGTGTCGATGGGCACCTCGGCGTGGTGCGGGATCGCCAAACAGGTGCCTTCTCGGTGGTTGAGGTTGACGACGTCGGTGAGGATGCGCTGGCCGTACACGATGCCCATCTGGCGGATCCGTCCTTTGCCTTCGGGCTTTCACGGCTGACCGATGCCGGCGTGCTGCACCGCGCACCGATCGGCATCTTCCGCGATGTCGAGGCGCCGACGTATGACGACCTGGCCCGTGACCAGGTGGCTTTGGCCGCAAGCCTGGGCAACGATGACGACGCTCTCCAGACGATGATTGACGGCGGAGACACCTGGACCGTTCGCTAGCCAGCCTGCGTTCAGCCATCGACGCGTCTCAGATTTGCCCACTCTGACGCGGACCGCACGGCTGACAGGTTGGCTGACTAGAGTTCGCTCCATTGGGGAATGACTGATCGCGAGCCTCGGCATTGCGGGAGCGATCACCAGAAACGCTCGGTCAGGAGAGCAACCATGAGCTCGAACAACCCGTACGGTGGGCCACCGTGGCCGGGCCAAGGGTCCGCCGGGCCTGCGCCTGAACAGTCGCCGGCACCGTACGGGTATCCACAGCAGCCCGGGCCAGACGGCTCGCCCTCCGGTTCTGGCTATTCCTTCGGACCCTTCACTCCCGAGCCGCGAGGTCCTCAGCCAGACCCGTACGGATCGCCTCCCGGGTGGGATGGTGCCGGACCAGCGCAGCCAGGGCCGCAGCCCAAGGGCAAAGGCAAGATCTTGATCATCGTTGGGGCGGCCGCACTCGCGATCATCCTGATGGCCGTCTTAGCTGTGGTTGTGGCGACCCAAGGCCGGCCAGCCGCAAATCCCGGCGGCAACACCGGTACCCAGGGACAGCAGACCGATCCATCGCACGGCACTGCTCCACAGAACACTCCACGACCTTCAGACGCGGTGACGGCATACCTGCAAGCCCTGTCCGCCGGTGATGCTGTGACGGCCTTGTCTTACGCGGCCGACCCAGCACCCACGGGTCGACTCTTGACGAACGAGGTCCTCGCCGAATCCCGCGAACGTGCCCCATTGACCGAGATCCAAGTGCCGGTGATGGAAGATCAAAGTGCTAAGTCGGTTTCTGCTACCTACCTACTCGGCAACTCCACTGTCAGTGAGTCGTTCGACGTCGTCAAAGTGGGAGACTCCTGGAAGCTCAGCCGTGCCGTCAAGGACCTCGATCTCAGCTTCATCGTGGACGGGTCTGTTCCGGTCAAGATCAATGGCGTGAAGGTGACCGAGAGCTCGGTCGCGGTGCTGCCTGGCTCGTATGAATTCACGACCGGGCTGCGCTATGTCGGGTACGGGTCCAAGAACGTTGTGCTGGTGAAGAGTCCGTACGTCGAGGCCGACACCTATCGCCTTCAAAGCCAGCTCACCAAGTCGGGCAAGAAGGCCGCTATCTCAGCGACCAAAAAGAGCTACAACAGGTGCCTCGATGCGCATTCGCTCAATCCCAAGAACTGTCCGATGAACTTCGAATCGAAGTACAGCTACAGCAAGAGCACGATCACGTGGGGGCAAGCCGGGGGAGATCCATTCCGGAAAGCCAAGGTCACATTAAGCGGAACGCAGGCACGGATCGAGATTCCGCTCAACTTGAGGCTAACCGGTCACTGCAGCTATCAGGGCCGATCCGGCAACTGCTCCGGCAACCTCACCGGGACATCGGTCGCTGTCGTCAAGGCGACCGAGAAGCCGCTCAACGTCAAGTGGCTAAAACCCCCCAAGTAGCGGTCGAGTAACTTGCTACTGATCGGTAGCATGTGCCGGGTGACTGAGACTGCTACTCAGAGACCTGCAATCGACTTCTCGAGCTTCGACCCAGACGTTCGCATTCAAGATGATCTTTTTCGCCATGTGAACGGGACATGGCTCAACTCGACGGAGATCCCGGCAGACAAGCCGCTGACCGGTGCCTTCATGGAGCTGCGCGATCAAGCTGAAGCGGCGGCGCGTGACATCATCACGACACTTCAGACTGGTGAGCCTGGCTCGGATGATGCCAGGATCGCCGATCTCTACGCCAGCTTCATGGACGAGGAGGCGGTCGAGAGGGCGGGTTCAGAGCCGATCTTGCCGCTGCTGGCTGCGATCGATTCCGTCCAGACCCTGCCAGATCTGACACGGATGGTGGGTGGCTTTGCGCGTAACGCAGTGCCTGGGCTGGTGGCGCTCCAGGCTGAGCCTGATCCTGGCGATCCGAACCGATATGTGATGTTTGCCGGCCAAGGTGGACTGGGACTGCCCGACGAGGAGTACTACCGGCTCGACGAGTACGCCGAGATTCGCGCTCAGTACCAGGCCCACGTGTCGGCGTCCTTCGCCCTCGCTGGCATTGCAGACGCCGAGGCTCAGGCGCGGCAGGTTTTTGATCTTGAAACTGAGATCGCCGCGACGCACTGGGACAAGGTGAAGTGCCGAGATCTGCGGCTGATGTACAACCTGATGAGCTTGGATGACTTCGCTGCCAGCTGTCCTGGACTTCATTGGCGGGAGTTCTTGGCCGGTGCTGATATCGCCGAGTCGAAGATGGGTGAACTGGTGGCGATGCAGCCGTCATTCTTCACCGAAGTGTCGAATCTTCTCACCGAGGACCGGCTGCCAGCGTGGCAGGCCTGGGCACGATGGAAGGTGATCAGCTCGCTGTCGCCCTACCTGTCGAGCGCCTTCGTCGATGAGAATTTCCGCTTCTACGGGACGGTGTTGTCGGGCACACCGGAGCTTCGCGAGCGCTGGAAACGAGGAGTGGCGCTGGTGGAAGCCTCGGTGGGTGAGGCGGTCGGCAAGATCTACGTCGACCGCTACTTCTCGCCGACCGCCAAGGAACGGATGGATCAGCTGGTCGCGAATCTGATCGAGGCGTACCGACGTTCTATTACTGATCTTGACTGGATGACTGAGGAAACCAAGGAGAGTGCGCTCGCCAAGCTCGACAAGTTCCGCCCCCATATCGGTTACCCGACCAAGTGGCGCGACTACTCCTCCCTGGTGATCACTCGAGATGACTTGATCGGCAACGTCATGCGGGTCGCCGACTTCGAGGTCAATCGCGCCCTGAACAAGATCGGCCAGCCAATCGACCGCGAAGAATGGCTGATGACGCCGCAGACGGTCAACGCCTACTATCACCCGCTGAAGAACGAGATCGTGTTTCCCGCAGCCATCCTGCAGCCGCCATTCTTCAACGAACATGCCGATGATGCCGTGAATTACGGCGGCATCGGCGCAGTGATCGGACATGAGATCGGACACGGCTTCGATGATCAAGGCTCTACCTGTGATGGCGACGGCATGTTGCGCAACTGGTGGACCGACAAGGACCGCGAGGCGTTCGAAGAACGAACAAAGGCGCTGATCGACCAGTACAACGTGTTGGAACCAGCGCAGACGCCCGGGCATCGCGTCAACGGCCGGCTGACCATCGGTGAGAACATTGGTGATCTTGGTGGCCTTTCGATCGCCTTCAAGGCGTACCAGATCGCCCAAGACAGCAGCCCCGAGCCTGAGCTTGACGGCTACACGCCTGAGCAGCGACTGTTCTTGAGCTGGGCAGCGGTCTGGCAAGCCAAGGTGCGTACCGAGATGCTGCTGCAGCGGATGGCGACCGATCCTCATTCTCCCGTCGAGTTCCGCTGCAACCAGATCGTGCGGAACGTATCAGAGTTCTACGCCGCCTTCGACGTAGCAGAATCCGACGCCCTCTGGCTGGATGAGGATCAACGCGTCAAGATCTGGTAGCTATCGCAAGCTCGCCCGCATCGGTCCGCCGGGTCGGTCGTAGCCGTCGGCGACGATTTCAGCCATGACCGACAGTGCGATCTCTCCTGGTGCCTTCCCACCGATGTTGAGACCAGCCGGAACGTGCAGACGGCTCAGCGTCGCATCGCCGTACCTGCGTGCCAGCTCTTCATACGTTGCGGCCGCACGCGACTTGCTGCCCATCATCGCGACATAGCCGGCCTCACTGTCAAGCACCAGTGCCAAGATCGCGTCCCGATCGGGCGTGTCATGATCACACAGCACCACAGCGTCTGAAACTGACAACCCGACTGAACCAAGATCGTCAAGAGCCGTCGCGTCAGACAGCAAGGAGGCCGGACGTTCCAGGACAGCCGCGAGCTGGATCAGCGCTTGGGCGATCGGGTTGTCGCTCACCACAAAGAGCTGCCCGTAACTGACCCGCTCGTCTGACCATGGCTGATCTGTTGGTGTCGTACACGCTCCCTCGACCATGCCGTTCACCCTAGTGGCCCGAGACATCCCCAACCTTGCTTCGGTATCCCACGCAGCGTGGGATGTCCTCGCTGTGCCCAGCCTGTACGCCGGGTACAGCGCACAGAAGCTTGGTACAGCCTCAGCAGTTGTCCACACATCTGGCGCAACGTAGTTCCGCGAGGGTCAGGCCATCCCTCATGGTGGCACCGTGACCCAGAATCTCGGCCAGATCATTCAGGCGAGCGGTGGCATCTTCAGCAGAAGCCAGGCATTGGACTGCGGCGAGACTGATCGCAGTCTCGCGGTTGCAGTTCGGGACGGAGCCCTCGTACGCGTGCGCCGTGGCTTCTATGTGCCCGCCGACATTTACACGGCAGCAGATCCGTCGGCAAAGCACCTGCTCAGCGCGCGAGCTGCAGTGGCTAGTCAGCGTGGGCGGGTGGCTCTCACTGGTGTCTCCGCCGCGGCACTGCACGGCTTCGCTATCCACGACACGCCGCTCGACGTCGTCCACCTCGTACGCCTGGACGACGGCTCGACACGTACCGAGGCCGGCATCGTGCATCACGGCTCCCGACGGGACATTGCGGAAGAGATCGGCTCGTACGAGGGCCTCCTCGCTTCCGTTCCCGCTCGTGCCGTCTGGGAGGTGGCCTGTCGATCAAGCCTTGAGGGCGGCGTGGTGACTGCCGACTCAGCGCTACGTCGAAGCCCAGGGATCAAGGAGTCACTGGACGCGTTGCATGATCGCTTCGCCTTGTTTCCGGGCTCGGTGAAGGCGCGTACCGTTATGAGGCTTGCCGACGGACGCTCCGACTCGCCCGGCGAATCGGTCACACGCGTGCAGTTCCATCGCTACGGCATTCCGATTCCGGAGCTCCAGTTCCGGGTCATCGGATCGCGCAACCAGCTCATCGGAATCGCTGACTTCTATTGGGATCACTTCCGCCATCTCGGCGAGTTTGATGGGAAGGTCAAGTATCAGAGATTGCTCAGACCTGAGGAATCGGCATCAGACTGCGTCATCCGGGAGAAGCGCCGCGAGGATGCGATGCGAGCGGGCTGCCACGGAATGACGCGCTTCGTCTGGTCCGAGGTCATGCGGAGGAATGCCCGACGCACAATGGGCAATCTGAGGGCCGCCCTTGATCAATCGCGACGGCTGTACGTACGCGGACGAACGGTCATCGTGAGTTGACGGCGCAACTGCGTCTGAGTTGCGGTCGGGGATTTACGGCGGGCCGCTACCGAGAGCCGTACTCAGCTCGTTCACGCTGTACGCGGCACGCATGCCACGTACAGCGTGAACATCCCACGCAGCGTGGGATGTTGGCAGGAGTGGGCGAGCAGGTCCAGAAGCGTTCAAGCGGTACGGGTTACGACCGTTGTGCAGAGGTCGTCGAGAGCGTCTCGGGCCGGGCCGGCGGGCAGCGGCTCGAGGAGTGCGCGGGCCGCTTCGGCGCGGTGCCGGACCTCCTCACGGGCCTGGTCAATGCAGCGGTGCTGACGGAGCAGGTCCAGCACCTCGTGCAGGGTGGCCTCATCGTGCAGGTCAGAGTCGAGCAGCTGGAGCAATCGCGTATCGGCCGGGTCGTTTGACCTGCGGGCCAGCAGCGTCGGCAGCGTCGGGATGCCCTCGCGAAGATCAGTTCCCGGCGTCTTGCCCGTTTCGTCGCTTGTGATGTCGATGATGTCGTCGCTGAGCTGGAACACCACCCCGATCTGCTCACCGAAGTTGGCCATCGCTCGCTGCAGCTGCGGAGTCGCTCCGGCGATCTTCGAGCCAAACAATGCCGAGGTCGCGATCAAGGAGCCGGTCTTGTCAGCAACCACGCGCAGGTAGTGATGAAGCGGATCCACACCACCGGGTCCAACGGTTTCGGCGATCTGGCCCTGCACGAGCCGAGAGAAGGTACGCGCCTGGAGCCGCACGAACTCCGGACCAAGATCGCAGACGATATCGGAAGCGCGGGCGAACAGCAGATCCCCGACCAGGATCGCCACGGTATTCCCCCAGCGGGAATTCGCACTCGCGGACCCCCGACGTATTCGAGCCTCATCCATGACGTCGTCGTGGTAGAGGCTGGCCACATGGGTCAACTCGACCACTACCGCGGCCTTGACCACGTCGTCGGCGTCGGGATGCGGGCCGATGTGAGAGCCGAGAACGACTAACAGTGGCCGAAACCGCTTACCACCCGCGGCGATGATGTGCTGCGCAGCCTCGGTCACCATCTCGGAGTCGGCTTCGGCGGCTCTGAGCAGTGCAGCCTCGATCAGCTCGAGCTGGGCTCGGACAGAGGCCTCGAAGACCTGGTCTCGCGTCTGTTCAGCCAGCACGCTTCCCCTCCATCGGCGTCAGCGGATGAACTCCCCTGCTTGCTGGGCCAGGGTCAACAGTGGGCCCGGAAACACCCCGAAGGCTACCGTCGCGACCAGGCCCACGCCCACCGCGGCCAGCGTGGTCCACCCCGGACGCACCACGTTGGCGACCGTGATTCTCGGTTCGGCGAAGAACATCAGCACGATGACCCTGATGTAGAAGTAAGCCGCCACCACGCTGATCACCACTGCGACGACAACGAGCCATTGGATGCCGCCGCTCCAGGCCGCGGCGAACACCGCCCACTTCCCGACAAAACCACTGGTCAGTGGAATACCGGCGAAGCTCAACATGAAGATCGAGAAGATCGTCGCGGCGAGCGGCGAGCGCCGCCCCAGCCCGACCCAGCTGTTAAGCAGGGTCGCCTCACCACTGGGATCACGGACCATCGTCACCAGCGCGAACGCACCGATCGTCGCTGCGCCGTACGCGACCAGGTAGAACATCACCGAGGAAATGCTGGTCAAGGAACCTGATTGACTGCCGGTCATGGCCTGTGACGCTCCGACGAATGCGGTCATCATGAAGCCTGCATGGGCGATGGAGGAGTACGCCAGCATCCGCTTTACATCGGTCTGCGTGATTGCCAGCACCGAGCCGA
>DASRJV010000344.1:0-8908 GCA_035649295.1 Propionibacteriaceae bacterium | reverse complement strand
CACCACCTTCGGCGTGTCCCGCCAGTTCCGCGCGAACTCGATCTCCGCCGGGGTAGCGTTGGGCTGCTGGTCGCCGGTCGGCCAGTAGGAGCTCATCGTCTCCCACAGCTTGCGCCCGTACAGCGACAGATCGCTCGCCCGTTCCTGGTCGAGCCACCACAGGAACAGCTCGTCACTCGGCGGCCCGCCCCAGCCGATGTCGTCGCCGGTCGCGGCGATGTAGCCGTCCAGGGTGACGTTCATGCCGAAGATCAGTTTCCGCATCGTGTCAGCCTCCCGTGAATCGATCTCACACGTACAGACGGGCGCGGCGCGGAAACCTAATCGGTGCTGTCGCAGGTGTGCAACGTCTGGGTGTCCGAGGGGGGACTTGAACCCCCATGCCCTGTCAAGGGCACTAGCACCTCAAGCTAGCGCGTCTACCTATTCCGCCACCCGGACCTGATGCGGCACCTCACGGAGCGCCCACGAACTATAGCAACTTGCGTGGTCTCGTCGAAGGGTTCTGACGGGCCGGGCGCAGGCGACCGAGTGCATCGGCCAAGATGAACTGGTGAGCGCGGACTACCGACCGGAGGCTGAGGTTGTCGAGCTTTGCCAACAGCTGATCAGGATCGATACCACAAACTTCGGGTCGGAGCCGGGTCCGGGCGAGCGGAGGGCTGCCGAACGCGTAGCCGAGTTGCTCGACGATGTCGGAATCGACAGTGAACTCCTAGAACCCGAGCCCAATCGCACGTCTGTAGTGGCGAACTGGGAACCCGAGGGAGTCGACACGTCGCTGTCGCCGCTGCTGGTACATGGCCACCTCGACGTGGTGCCCGCTGATGCGGACGACTGGACGGTGCCGCCGTTCTCCGGTGAGGTGGTCGACGACTGTGTCTGGGGCCGAGGCGCTGTGGACATGAAGGATTTCGACGCCATGGTTCTCAGCGTGGTGCGCGCGCGCGCTCGTGCTGGCGCGGCGCCCCGGCGGCCGATCCGAATGATCTTCACCGCTGACGAGGAGGCCGGCAGCGGGTTGGGCGCTACGTGGCTGGTCCAAAAACATCGCGAGCTCTTGGAGGGCTGCCAGGAGGCAATCGGCGAGGTCGGTGGGTTCTCCCTCACTGTTCGTGATGATCTTCGTCTCTATCTGATCCAGACAGCCGAGAAAGGAATGGTCTGGCTCGACCTGATTGCTGACGGTCGGGCCGGGCATGGCTCGTTGCATAACGATCGAAACGCGATCACTGAGCTCAGCGCAGCGGTCACCAAGATCGGTACCTACCAATGGCCACGCAAGATCACTGGCCCGCAACGGGCATTTCTAGAGGCGGTCGCCGAAGCATTCGAAGTTGATCTCGATCCGGATCGCGTCGAGGAGACACTGGCCCGTCTCGGAACCATCGCTCGGATGGTTGGGGCGACGATGTCGAACACGGCCAATCCCACGATGCTGTCGGCGGGATACAAGCACAATGTGATCCCGGGCCGGGCCATGGCCGGCATCGACGGCAGATTCCTGCCGGGCAGCCACGATGAGTTCTATGACACCATCACCGATCTGATCGGTGACAAGGTGCGGTACGAGATCGTCGCTCACAATCCGTCGGTTGAGACCGAATTCGCGGGCGGCTTGGTCGAAGCTATGCAGGCCAGCCTGCAAGCCGAGGATTCTGGTGCCCGCGCCGTGCCGTACATCTTCAGTGGAGGGACCGACGGGAAGGCGTGGCACCACCTTGGCATTCGGTGCTTCGGTTTTGCACCGCTGCGCCTCCCGCCTGACCTGGATTTCGTCGGTATGTTCCACGGCGTCGACGAGCGGGTACCGACCGAGTCGCTGGAATTCGGCGCCCGCGTCCTGGACAGATTCCTTGACATGGCGTGAGCGGCGAGTGAGCGCACACTATATTGGCCGCCAATGACGGTACGTCGTGTCGAATACGAGGTGGAGCGGGTCCGGCTGGGCCGCCACCTCTCGCGTAACGCCGTTCGCCAGTTGCTTACTGATCACGCTGAGTACGGCGGCTGGGAACTCGCTCGGCTGCGGCGCTACCGGGACGGTAGCCGAGACGCGTGGATGCGTCGCAAGATCATTCGAATGCCGGCGCGAACCTAATTTGCCCGTCCGGCGTTTGGTCCGCCGGAGACATCGTCGAGCGCGGAGGCAATCTCGGCAGGCAACGTCTGATCCTCGATAGCAAGAGCAGGAACCAGCTGACCGGCAGTACGCGCACCGAGCAGTGGAGCGGTGACCCCTGGAGCGTCGCGCACCCAAAGCAGCGCCACCTGGAGTGGCATGAGATCCAGCCCCTCGGCTGCTCGAACCACTGCCTCCACCACGCCACGACTGCGCGATTCGAGATAGGGCTCGACGAACCATGCGAAGTGGTCAGTCGCCGCTCGCGATCCACGTGGGGTGCCATTGCGGTATTGGCCGGTCAATACGCCTCGCCCCAATGGTGACCACGGAAGGAAGCCCATGCTGAAGGCTCGCACCGCTGGCAGCACCTCGACCTCGGCGCGCCGCGCCAGCAACGAGTACTCGACCTGAGCACTCGTGATCTGCGTGCGGCCTGGAAACGCCCGCTGCCAGGTGGCGGCCTGCGCTGTTTGCCAGCCCACAAAGTTCGACACTCCCGCGTAGCGCACCCTGCCGGTCGAGACCGCGTAATCGATCGCGTCGAGCGACTCCTCGACTGGAGCCTCGCCCCAGGCGTGGATCTGCCAGAGATCGATGTAGTCGCTCTGCAGCCGCCGCAGCGATCCATCAAGATCGCGAAGCAAGGCCCGCCGCGATGTGTCGACGATGCGCTTGCCGTCTCTGATCACGAAGCCGGCCTTCGTGGCGATGACGATCTCGTCCCGGTTGCCAAGTTCGCGAATCAGTTTGCCGACAATGCGCTCGGCATCACCCGCCCCGTATGCGGCAGCGGTGTCGATCAAGGTGCCGCCGGCGTCGCAGAACATCTCCAGCAGGGCATGGGCGTTCTCGGCGGATGTGTCGCGGCCCCAGGTCATGGTGCCAAGCCCGAGCCGCGACACCCGCAGCCCGCTGCACCCGACCTGCCGAGTTTCCATGAATGAGACCCTAACGGCCTAACGGATCGCGCGAAGCTCGCGCCAGCGAGCGAAGCAATCAGCACCGGCACTACCGTGTCTGACATGCGCCTTGGGCTAAACCTCGGTTATCTGGTCGGATCCGATGATCCGCAGGGACAGCTGCGACTGACTCAGCACGCCGAGGCCCTTGGTTTCGCTGTGGTCTGGGTGTCTGAGGCGTACGGCTCAGACAGCCCTACCGTTCTCGCCTGGCTCGCCGCCCAGACCTCGAAGATCGATGTGGGGTCGGCGGTGATGCAAATTCCAGCGCGAACACCCGCGGCGACGGCGATGACCGCAGCGAGCCTCGATGTGCTCACGAAAGGCCGTTTTCGCTTGGGCCTCGGCGTCTCCGGTCCCCAGGTGTCCGAGGGCTGGCACGGCGTACGGTTCGACAGGCCGTTGTCTCGAACACGGGAGTACATCACCGTCGTCAGCAAGGCTCTCTCGAGGTCGACGGTGACCTTTCAGGGCGAGCACTATCAGCTACCCCTTCCCGACGGTGCCGGCAAGCCGCTGAAACTGACCATTGCACCGATCAGCGAGCACATCCCGATCTACCTGGCGGCGGTCGGGCCGAAGAACCTCGAGCTGGCCGGGGAATTGGCTGACGGGTGGCTGGCCGTCTTCTACGCCCCAGAGTTCGCGCCTGAGCTGTTGGAGCGGGTGCGGTCCGGCCGGTCCCGGGTGGGCAAGAACCTCGACGGGTTCGACGTCGTGCCTAGTGTCCCGCTCGTGGTGGGCGCCGATCCTCGTAGGTGTGCCGACCAAGTCCGTGGTTACGCGGCCCTTTATATCGGCGGCATGGGCAGTCGTGACCGGAACTTCTACAACGCGCTTGCGGTGCGGATGGGGTTTGGCGACACCGCGGCAATGGTGCAGGACCTGTTCTTGAGCCAGCGTTACCGGGACGCCATGGCGGCCGTTCCCTTCGATTTCATTGACCAGACCTCGCTACTCGGCGATCGCGATCGGATCGCCGAGCGGTTCCAGATTCTTGCCGCGTCTGGAGTGACAACCTGCGCACTGGTGCCACACGGCGACTCCACTGAGGAGAAGCTCAATGCCCTCACCATGGCGACGGAGGCGCTCGAGCGCTCGGGGGTGGGACCTTAGTCGATCATCGATGCGCTCAGCTGGGTGGCAGAGCGCTCAGCACCCCGGTGATCAGCAAAACGGCCACCAGCACGGCCAATGCACACCGATAGATCACGAATGGCATGAACGTATGCGTGCTCACATAACGGAGCAACCAGGCGATCACGGCATAACCAATGACAAACGAAATCGCAGTCGCCAGCACAATTGGGCCCCAGGCCGGCGGCACCGGGTCGGAGGAGATGTCGGCAAGCTTGAACAGGCCGGAGCCGACGACGGCCGGTATGGCCAGCAGGAAGGAGAACTTGGCGGCCGCCACCCGTTGGTAGCCGAGCGCCAGCCCACCGGCGATGGTCGCGCCTGATCGGGACACGCCCGGGATCAAGGCAAGCGACTGCACGAGCCCGAGGAAGAGCCCGTGTCGCCATGTCAGGGACTCCAGCGGGCGGGCGTTCAAGGCCACCCGATCGATTACGCCGATGATGATGCCGAAGCCGGCGAGCATAGCGGCGGTGGTCCAGAGGTTTCGCAGCCCATGATCGATTGCGTCCTGGAACGCTAGCCCGAGCGCCACGATCGGAATCGATCCGATGATCACAAGCCAACCCAGTCTGGCCTCTGGATCGTTGCGCGGTAGCTTGCCGATCAATGCCAGCACCCAACACTTGATGATCAGCCAGATGTCCTTGCGAAAGTAGATGATCACCGCACTCTCGGTGCCGAGCTGGGTGATCGCGGTGAACGCCGATCCGGGATCCTGGCCGCCGAAGAACTGTCCAACGATGGACTGATGTGCACTGGAGGAGATGGGGAGGAACTCTGTCAGGCCTTGCACGATGCCGAGCACCAGTGCTTCCAGCCACCCCATTGCTACCGCTCCTCGCCTCATCGCCCCGCTTGCGGGCGCACCGGTCCACCGTAGATGGTTCCGACCTGGCAACCTGGCCGCTTGCGCGGCGTAGGTCGTGATCCACGCCACATCGGACCAGCCGATGCCGTGTAGAACTGTTCAGGTGACCATCCACCACAGCCACCCGTTTGAGGTTGGCGAGCAGGACCGGGATCCGCTTCGCCGTTTCCGGGGTCGGATGACGTCCCCGGTCAGTATTTGGACGGCCGCTGGTGGTGGCACCCGCGCCGGCTGGACCCTGTCCTCATTCCTGGTTGCTGACGGCGATCCCGGCGAGGTGATGGGACTGGTGGATGAGGAGTCGGCCCTGGCCGACATCCTGCCTCAGACCACAACGGTGACCGTAAACCTGCTGGGATGGGGCCAGCGTGCGCTGGCCGACGCATTCGCTGGAGTTGCGCCCGCCCCTGGCGGTCCTTTTGCTCTGGCTGACTGGAAGGACACGGAATGGGGCCCAGTGCTGATGAACTCCCTCGGCTGGATCGGTGCCCGGCTGCGGCCGGAACCAGATCGTGCGGGTTGGGCTCTGTTGTTCCGGGCACTGGTGGAGCGAGTCGAGATCCAGGCGGATCCAGCTGAGGAGCTGCTGTGTTACGTACGCGGCCGGTACCGTTCCCTGCCTCTTTAGAGTTAGCGCCTCTGTAACCTCGGCGCATGACAACGGTCCTGCTGATCCGCCACGGCCGAACCTCGGCGAACACCGCCGGGCTGCTCGCCGGGCGTGCGTCGGGGATCGGGCTGGATGCGGCTGGTGTCCAGCAGGCAGCTGAGCTGGCCACCCGTCTCTCTCCCGTGCAGTTGCGAGCCGTTGTCAGCTCACCGCTACGCCGCTGCCGGCAGACGGCTCAGGCGCTGATCGCCGCGCAGTCCGACGGTTGCGCGTTTGCCGTGGAGCAGGGCCTGGTCGAGTGCGGCTATGGCGAATGGACTGGCAGGTCGCTGCGTGAACTCAGCAAGGACAAACTGTGGAGTGCGATCCAGCAGCAACCGTCAGCCGTACGGTTTCCCGGCGGGGAATCGATGGCGGAGATGTCCACGAGAGCGATCGCGGCAGTGCGTGCTTGGGACGCGCGCATGGAAGCTGAGCACGGAACGGCTGCCGTCTGGGCGGCGGTGTCTCACGGCGACCCGATCAAGGCGATCCTGGCCGACGCGCTCGGCATGCACTTGGACACCTTCCAGCGGATTGTGGTGGATCCGGCGTCCATCTCGATCGTCCGCTACACCGCGGCTCGCCCATACGTGGTCACCGTCAACTCGACAACGGTCGATCTGGCTACCTTCGTGTCGCCGCCGCGCAAAAGATCGCGAACTCGCCGGCCGAAGCCGTCGAACGACGCGCCCGTGGGAGGAGGCCTGGGCGCTGCCGACACGGCAGAGTAAGCGCCGACGTCGGGGCCGGGAGCCTCCCGGAATGCTTTAGGAGCACATTGCCTCACTGACTTACCCTGTTACGCATGGCGATTCTGGTGCACCGCTATGACGCGCCCGATCGGTTCGTGGCAGGAACAGTTGGTCAGCCTGGCGAACGGGCCTTTTTCCTGCAGGCGCGGGAAGGGAACCGCATCACCAGCGTGGCATGCGAGAAGCAGCAGCTCTCGGTGCTGGCCGAACACCTGGATCGCGTACTTGACGAGGTGCTGAGGCGCAGCGCGGGGGAGGTGGACGTACCGCCGGCATCGTCCAAGGCGCGCGATACAGACCCGTTGGATGCGCCGATCACTGAGGAGTTCCGGGTCGGCACCATGACCATTGCCTGGGATCCGAGCATCGACCGAATCGTGATCGAGCTGTTCTCCAACGTCGATGTCGATGAGGAGAGCAATCGAGCAACAGCGGCGCCAAGTGCCGAGGAACCAGACGAGATCGACGCCGATGAGGTCTTCGTGGTCAAGATCACTGCCTCGTATGCGCGGGACTTCGTGGCCCGTGCCCAAGCTCTGGTGGCCGCCGGCCGGCCATCATGCCCGTTCTGCCTGCAGCCGATCGACCCGCACGGGCACATCTGTCCCCGGGCGAACGGCTACCGTCGCCCGTTGTTCGACTGATTCGCTTTGACTGCTGATGATCTTGGTCGCCTGAACAAGGACGGTGACTCCCTGCCGCCTCACCCAGCACTGACGGCAGAGCTGGGGCGGGCCGACGTTCAGATCACCGGCCGCCTGCTGCAAGCGTCGAACGCCACCTTCCTGGCCGAGTTCGAGACGAATGGCAAAACCATCGAATGCGTGTATAAGCCGCTGGAGGGCGAGCGCCCGCTCTGGGATTTCCCGCACCGTACGCTCGGGCTCCGAGAGGTTGCCGCGTACGAGGTGTCGCGGATCGGCGGCTTCGACTGCGTGCCTGTCACCGTGCTGGCCGATGGGCCGTTCGGGCCCGGATCTCTTCAGGTTTGGGTAGAGGTCGACGAGGCGGCCACCAACGAGCTCGTTGATCTTGTTCCAAGCTCGGCGGTGCCCAAGCAAGGTTGGTTCGCCGCCGTGGAAGGTCTTGATGCGGACGATCGCCCGGTTTCGGTGATCCACGCCGATGTCGCTGACTTGCGGTTGCTCGCCGTCTTCGACGTCCTGATCAACAATGCCGATCGCAAGGGTGGCCACATTCTTGGTAGCGCTGGCCGAGTATTCGGAGTTGATCATGGGGTGAGCTTCCACACAGATCACAAGCTGCGGACGTTGTTGTGGGGCTGGGCAGGTTCGGAGCTGAACCTGCGGGAACTGACCGCGGTACGAAAAGCGCGCGACGAGGCACCCGACCAGCTCGGCGAGCTGCTCACTGATCAAGAGATCACAGCCCTGGTACGCCGTGCAGACTTTTTGCTCAGTCGCCGGCGACTGCCGCGACCACGCGGTGAGTGGCCCTCGATCCCGTGGCCGCCGTTCTGACGGTCATCGGAATCCACGCCCGGATAGGGTGACGCCATGCAGGCTTGGAGCTCCCGTCCGCTGCCAACGCTCCCGCATCCTTCCGCCGTAGCTCCGCTGCAGGCTTTCGACACCGCCACCCGGCGGCTGATGCCGATCGGTCCCGATGCCGGAGCCGCACGCATGTACGTCTGCGGCATCACTCCGTACGACGCGACCCACATCGGCCACGCCAATACCTACATCGCCTTCGATCTACTCCACCGTGTCTGGCGCGATCGCGGACTCGAGGTGAACTACGTCCAGAACGTGACCGATATCGACGACCCGTTGCTGGAGCGTGCCACTGCCACGGGAATCGACTGGGCCACGCTCGCAGAACAGCAGACGCAGCTATTTAGAGAGGACATGGCGGCACTCAACGTGCTGCCACCTCGGCACTATGTCGGAGCGGTCGAGTCGATGCCCTTGATCGTGGATCTGATCGAGCACTTGCGGGAACGCCAAGCCGTCTATCCAGTGGACGACAGCGAGTTCGAGGACCTGTACTTCGCACAGGAGAGTGACCCGGAGTTCGGGTCGCTCGCTCATCTCGCCGAGGAGGAGGCTCTCGCGATCTTTGCCGAGCGGGGCGGCGATCCGGATCGGCTGGGCAAGAAAGCGCCGTTGGACTGCCTGGTTTGGCGACACGCACGGGAGGGGGAGCCGAGCTGGAACTCTGTGTTTGGTGCCGGACGGCCGGGATGGCACATCGAGTGCACTGCCATTGCACTGGATCGGCTTGGAGCCGGTTTCGATGTGCAGGCTGGCGGCAGCGATCTGATCTTCCCGCACCACGAGATGTGCGCGGCACAGGGCCGAGTGGCGACCAACGAGCCGTTTGCTCATGCGTACTTGCACAGCGGCATGGTGGGTCTGGACGGGGAGAAGATGTCCAAATCCAAGGGGAACC
>DASRJV010000343.1:0-6303 GCA_035649295.1 Propionibacteriaceae bacterium | reverse complement strand
CGGATGGATGCTTCGTCGGTAAAGACGCCAAGCAAGCCCGGCTCGCTGAAGTCGATCAAGGTGTTGAGGAAGGTCGCCGAGTTGATCAAGTCCATGCCGACTGAATCGAGGTAGGCAAGAGTCGCCATGGTAAGCGTGCCGCCAAGGCAGAGCCCGAGTAAGTTGACCTTTTCCGCACCGGTGATGTTGCGGACGACCTCAAGTGCCGCAATTGGGCCAGAGATCAAGTAGTCATCCATCTTGACGTGGCGCATCTGCTCGTCAGGATTGCGATAGCTGATCATGAAGGCGGTGTGACCGTGGTCGACGGCCCATTGCACGAGGCTGCGACCAGGCGCCAGGTCCATGATGTAGTACTTGTTGATCCACGGTGGGCTGAAGAGCAGCGGGATCTCGTGCACCTCAGGAGTGCTGGGCGCGTACTGGATCAACTCCATCAGCTCGTTGCGGAACACAACCTTGCCGGGTGTGATGGCCATGTCCACGCCGACCGTGTGTGCCCCCGGAACCACCTGACGCGGTACACCTTGATTGGTCCGCACATCATGAATGAAGTTCCGCGCCCCTTTAGCCAAGGACAACCCACCGGTATCCAACGCCTTCTTGATCACGGCCGGGTTTGCGACGACGAAGTTGGTTGGTGCCAGAGCGTCGAGCATCAGCTGTACGGCGAACTCCGCTTTCTGCTTGACCGCGGGTGGCGTGTCAGTGTCCCGGACGATGTCGAGCAGCGCCTGTTCCCAGTCGTGGTAGATCTCTCTGAGCCACCAGTACCCGGCATTCTCACTCCAGGCCGGATCGGCGAACCGCCTGTCCTTGCCATGTTTCGGCGCGTACGTCGGCGTGCCGCCGGCCGCGCGCACGGCCGCAGCTGTGGTGGCGCGAACCATTTCGCCGGCAGCGCGGGCGAACGCTCCCGCGACCTTGTTCGGGTGGGATGCCGCAGCGAGGCCCGTCCGCAACAAGGGCGAGAACAACGAGAGTGGGTCGAGCCGACCCATGATTTCGCTGTCGCTAAGAAGGTTGGTGCCCGCCGACAGAAGTTGGCCGTATTGATCGCGGACCGCCTCGTCAATGTTGTCCCAGTCATCGTCTGCGCCCGGTTGCGGGATTCTTGCCTCGCTCATCGATGCCCCCGTCCTGTGCGCCGTTTGACAGTGACCTGGCGAAGCGCTTGGTACGCCTCGATCAGTGATCGCCGTTGGGAGACAGTCAAATCCGGATCGGACTGGATCGCCTCAACGACCTCTGCCGACCCGTCCGCTGGCTGGTCGCCGCGGAGCAGGTCGGCAGAAACGTTAAGAGATTCGGCGATTGCCCGAAGCACCTCCTCAGACGGAGCCCGAAGCCCGCGTTCGATCTGAGAGAGGTACGGATTCGAGATGCCGGCCATCGCCGCCACTTGACGCATGGACAGCTCGGCCAGCTCTCGCTGCCGGCGGATGATCACGCCAAGTCCTAGCTGATCATCCGCCGACTGCTGCGTTTTCACAGCTTGAGCATACGGCTTACTTCAGGACGTCACGAGCGGCAGATACGTACGCCGCGTTGATCTCAGTAAGAAAGTCGTTCTGCGCCTTGACGACGGTGGTGACCCAGTCGAGCTGCGTCGCTTCGGCGAGCTGCTGCCTGAAATCGACGTAGCTCGCGATCGTCTTCTGGTAGCCCTCGAGCGCGGCGCTGGCAGTCTTCTTGCCGGTTTCGAGCAGCTTCTCGTTGACAGCCCTATAGCGCTCGGCGGCGTCGCCGAAGCCGTCAGTGAAGTCAATCTTCTTAGATGTAGTCGTAGCCATGATTTTCTCCTCGGGTATTGGGTACAACGTGTTCCATGTTAGCCAAGAAACGCTAGCTTAGCTAGCGGAGTCAGTGCGAGATACATCACACTGTCGCTCTCTAGGATGGTGGCCATGAATCCAGAGTCGGAGTCATCGGGCAATCCGATGGGCGAGCTCATCCGCAGGCAGCGAGAGCTCGCCGAGCTGTCCATGCGCCAGGTGGCGGCGATGGCTGGCATCTCGAATCCGTACCTCTCTCAGATCGAGCACGGGCTTCGGGCTCCGTCGGAAGCTGTACTGGAGACGATCGCGGCCACACTTGGCGTGCCACCGGAAACTCTGCGTCCGGGAACAGATGATGATCATGGCCTGGAGCGCGACCGTGATCACGAAGATGATCAGCCCCCGGGTGATCATGCGTCCGTCGTCGCCGCTATCTCCGCCGACCCAGGACTCACTGCGCGGCAGCGTCGAGCTCTCACCGAGATCTATGCCGCGATGACTGAGGCCACGGCTGGTCGCCGCACTCGGCGAAGCTCCTAGCTTGAGACGTTGGCACTGTGCCGCAACGTCCCGAGTCGGTCGATGACTACATCAGCACGTTTCCATCGGATGTCCAGACCGTGCTTCAAGAGGTGCGGCGGACGATCCTTGTCGCGGCTCCGGGCGCGCAGGAGTCGATCAGCTACCAGATTCCTACGTTCACCATCGGTGGTCGCCCAGTCGTCTACCTGGCTGCCTGGAAGAAGCACATCAGCGTCTACCCAGTGCCTGAGCTCGACGAGTCGCTGAAGCGGCAGGTCGCTCCCTATCTTTCCGGCAAGGGCAGTGCAAAGTTTCCCTTGGCGAGGCCGATCCCCCACGAGTTGATCACGGTAATCGTCCAGCGTTTGGTCGCCCAGCGTGGCTAGTCTAGGGAAGCTCAGGACACGCCGGTTGGCAGCTCAATCGGACTGGTCTGGCGATACAGCTTGCTGACTTTGTTGGCGTTCTTCTCCAGCTTCAGGGCCTCTTGCCGAACCTTCGTCAAGTCCTCTGGGCTGAGCTGTGCGACCTTCACCAGAACGAGGACCTCGCCTTCTGGATCATCGATGAACCCGACTCGGACATTGCCCACTGCGGGCGCGTAGTACTTGAGCTGGCGTCCACTTTCCGGCTCGAGCGGGCTCCGCTCGTCAGTGATCATCACGTTCTCGTAGCAGCCAACTGGCACGCAGGTCTTCTGCTCCAACTTGGAGACCTTCGCGCAGTCCAAGAAATCAATGTCGGGCGACCAGCCCTGCAAGTACTCGGGCGCTCCCAATTGCGGGTTGCCCACCACAATGTTGCCTGCCTGGGCCTTCTCTAGACCGGATATCCAAACGTCCGGAGCTCCGTTGAACTTGCCGTCTTCATACTCTTCGGGATACTCACCAAGATTCCACAGGTTTCCGGCGTTGTCCTGCGCATGGAAAGCGAGTTCAGCCTCTTCAAGATCACCTTCATTGATGTCTTTCTCGATGATGACAACAGTGTGCACGCCGTCGATCACCTTGGTCAGGTCTGTCACCGTCGTCACCACACGATGGGGGAGCAGCCCTCCGCCTCGGTCCGCCTCTCCGGCCCAGGTGAACTGCGTGCCCGGGGTCCAGGGATTCCACGGGTTGTCGATCTTGGGCGGATTGGGGAAGTTGACGGGATCAAACTGCGCGGCCGTTTTGCACGGCGGAGTCTTCGGCTCATCAGCCGACGCTGTAATGGAATTGGCGGAAAGCAACAGAACGGTAACGAGAATGCTCAGGGTGACAGGGCGGAACCGAACGCTGGGCATTGAGCCCCCTTTCTCAGCGCAGCTATGCACCGACCCGGTGGCCGAAGCACCTGGAGTCCCATTTCCCTGAGCTTTTTAGGCTACGCGAGGTCAATAAGAAAAGTCGATGTGGAATGTATGGGGAATTGATCCCCTTGTGTATCGATTTGGTCTACAGATCACCAAACCGCGGCGCCGCCCTCTTGGCAATTCCTATCGATCTTGATCATCGTCCTGATCACACTGACAGTGGCAGTAGTGCACGGCTGCTTTGCTGGCCAACTGAAGCGATCCGAGGGTCTACTTCCACATGTGAAGACGGACCGTCGTCCCCGAACCCGTCGAACGCAACTGGACGAGGTCGCACTTCCGATTGGCGGAGGACAACCCGTCGCGATCGCTTGAGACCATCGCTCGCCGCCCCGCCAGCACGTCGTCGATCGCTGTGTTATCGGACACCTCACAGACCAGCGCCTGCGGCAGGTCCCAGATCCGAATGGTCCCTTCGTCTGCGCCGCGCCGCATGCTGCAGGAGGCAAGGCGGCGAGATGTGGCGGCGAGGTCAGTCACCTTGTCGGACCAGAGCCCGGCCCCGTATGCCTCCAGGGTCACGATATTGAAGACGCGGTCGACAGCCTCGGGCGTGAACGTGTACTCCGCTGGTTTGCCGTCGAGCTCGGGAAGCTCTGCGCCGAGCATCGCCTCGACATGCGCACGCCCACCATATTGGGAGTTCCCTTGGTAGGTGTCTCCATACATGACCGCTGGGTGGCTGCGATGGGCCTCTTTGATCACCGACGGGTCAAGGCCTCGTACGTCGTAGGGACAAATCAGCCAGAGCGGAATCTTTGGATCGACGGCAACATTGAGCAGAGCCTCGTGTACCTGGCACTCAAGGATCTCTTCGGGACGCCGGCCCGCCCAAATCGGCTCACCGATTCCGCGCACCGGGCGGCCATAGCCCGAATGCTGATCGACAAACTTCTGCCAGGCAGGAATGATGCGCGCCGGATTGTGGCCGAGCTTGGCCATGTCGACAAACTTGACCTTGCGCGCCTGAGTTCCGAGGCTCTCGCGCAACCAGCTGGCGTGACGCCGGACTACGGCAACCATGACCGCTTCGCCCGCGGCCAGGCCGTCCTGGACAAAGGGCGCAAGGATGGAGGAGTAGTCATCTGCGTTGCGCCACATGAACGCCTCGTGCCGGTAGCTTTGCTGCGATCTAGGTGGGGCGGCTTGCGGCATAACGGTTTCCTGAAGCAATTTGGCAATCTGCGTCGCTAGGGCCTACGACACTGGTGCGGCCGCATCTCGGGGCACAAATGCTTGCTCGCGAGTTTCGCAGTACCTTACCGAAGCCGTCCCGGGGAGCCAAAACCCCCGATCGCCGTGACGGACATTTTGTGACGCGAATCACCGGCGGACGGCTGATTCGTTGCGAAGCCGCGAAAGGCCTTTGGGTCGAAGCCGCGATGGTCGCCACCACACCATTCGACAAGATCACGAACTGGCCGATCCTCATCGCCGTGACACCATGCTCTGATCGTCGGCGAAGGGGCCGCCGTTCATAGTGCACTTTGGGGTTGCCGACCTACAGTGGCGCCATGTCGGCGCGCTGGCTCGCCGTGATCTTGACTGCAGCTGCGTTCATCGCTGCGCCGCTGCTGCTGAGCGCTCGACCTGCCACACCTTCAGACCTCTCTGCCGCTGAGCTGGCCGGGCGGGTACGGCAGTCCGCGGATGTCGGGTGGTCCGGGTACGTAGAGACCTCCGGGACGCTGCAGGTTCCTGATAACGAGTCGTTCGCCACGCTGGCCCAGATGCTGGGCGAGAACACCCAGCTACGGGTGTGGTGGCGTAATGCAGCGGACTGGCGGGTAGACCGGATCCGGGCCACCGGCGAGACTGACCTATTCCGGCAGCAGGGATACACCATTCGCTGGGTCTTCGAATCGCAGACCGCAACCTTCTCGCCGGTTTCCAAGATTCGGCTGCCCGACGCCTCCGACCTGCTACCACCGACCCTTGCGCGTGGGCTTATGCAGGGAGCTCGAGACGATGAGCTGAGTCGGCTCCCGAGCCAACGCGTAGCCGGCATCGAAGCGCCCGGCCTCCGGCTCACGCCTGATGAGCCGGCCACAACCGTCGCCCATGTCGACATCTGGGCTGAGCCAATTAGCGGGCTGCCGTTGCAGGTCGAGGTGTACGGCGTCGGCGAGCAACGGCCGGTCCTCACCACGACGCTCCATGAGCTCAGCCTGAAGGAGCCGGCTGCCGAGACCACAGATTTCACCCCTGCCGCTGGCGTACGGGTCGACTACGAACAGTCTGTCGACGTCGCTGCGGCGGCGAATGCCTTCGCTCCGTACGATCTCCCGGCTTCCCTGGCCGGACTGAGCTCGCGCGATGGCGAGGACCCTGGCGCTGTCGGGATCTACGGGCGCGGCCCGACCACTTTGATAGCGCTACCGCTTCGCGGCCGGGTTGCCGGGCCGCTACGGCGCCAGCTCAGCGATCGCGGCAGCGCCCAGTTCACCGATGTGGGGACGTTGGCCCCCGTTGGTCCCGTCGGATTGCTCATCACGCCGTATCGCGGACGGAACGGTGCTTTCCTGCTGGCCGGCACGGTGAACTCCGAGACCTTGCGGCAGGCAGCGGCCGAGCTCTTGGCGCGAGCATGACTGGCGCAGCCAAGACGAACGGGCAGGTGATCGGTACCCAAGGCCTGACCAAGCGCTA
>DASRJV010000342.1:0-2346 GCA_035649295.1 Propionibacteriaceae bacterium | reverse complement strand
GGTGTCGGCTGCAACCGGGCTCACTGCGGAGCAGCAGCGCGACGTACTCAACCGGGCGCGTGAGTTGCTTCGGGAAAGTCTTGGTCACGCGCTCAGGCCCGACCGGGCCGGATCATGATCACTAAGGTCGCTGCGGCGCCTCCTACGCTCGCCCGCCGGCTGCTGCCGTTGCAGATCGGCGTGGCGTTGCAAGGCCTGATCTTGTGGGTCCCCATCGAGAAGTTGTTCATGACCCAGATCGGCTTCGACGCCGCGTCGGTCGGTGTGATGGCCGCCGCATACGCCGCAGTCGTGCCACTACTGGAAGTCCCATCGGGGATTCTGGCGGATCGCTGGAGCCGCGTCTGGATAATGATCTTGGGCTGCGTGGCGCTGATGATCAGCTCGCTGATCGGCGGCCTGAGTCACAGCGTTATCGCGTACGTGGTTGCGGCGATGGTCCTCGGGATCTACTTCGCGTTCAGCTCCGGAACCGTGGACAGCGTCGTCTATGACACTGTGGTTGAGGAGACCGGATCGAACGAGCTGTACGAGACCTGGATCGGCCGGACGCGCGCTGTGGAGAGCGCAGCTTTCGTGCTGAGCGCGCTGGCCGGCGGAGTGCTCGCCCAATACACCTCGGCACGCTTCACCTACTTCGCTACCGTCCCGCTGATCGGGCTGGCGATCATCGGATTCCTTCGCTTTCACGAGCCCCGGCTACACAAGGCCGCCGAGCGTGTGAGGCTGCGCAGCCACATCGCTCTCACGTTCCGGACCATGATCACCTTTCGGGTCGTGCTGTGCGCGTTGTTATTGGTGGCGGCCGGCGGCCTGCTTTCCCAAGCGATCTTTGAGTTTGGGCCGCTGTGGCTGGTGGCGCTGGCGGCGCCGGCGGTGCTCTACGGCCCGTACTGGGCGGCGCTTGTGTCGACCCTTGGGGTCGCCGGGTTGGTGATCGGCAAGCTCCACCTGGAGCGCCGACTGATAGTGGCAGTGTTGATCATGGTGTCGTTGGTCACGGCGCTGTTGCTGACCTGGACCCGCTCGCTGCCGGTCGTAGTGACGGCTCAGGTCGTGCTGGCGCTGGTCTTGGCGATCATTGGAATCCATGCCAGCCGGCTGTTGCACGATGCGGTGCCGTCCTCGATTAGGGCTGGCGTGTCCTCCGGCGCAGGGACACTGACCTGGATGCTGTTCTTGCCCTTTTCGCTGGTGTTCGGCTGGGTCGCGCAGGAGAACAGCATCTACTGGTCCGGATTCATGCTGGCCGGCGCCGTTGTGGTCGTCGGCGCGCTGCTCGTCATCAGTGTCCGGGCCGGCCGCGGCGTGGCGCCGGTCGAGGTGGCGGCGACTGCGAAACAGGAGGCAGTGGAAGTGGCCCAGGCTGCGGAGCAACTAGCGTGCAAGCAATTGGTGGAGCTGGTCGCCGACTACCTCGACGATGCCCTCTCGCCGGAGATCAGGGCACGGTTCGAGGAGCATCTCACCGGCTGTGACGGCTGCACCACCTATCTCAAGCAAACCCGACAGATCATCGGCGAACTCAACGACCTCTCGACCGGACGCGGTAACGTCCAGGCTCCGCCGCGGGAGTCCACAGATCAGTGATCAAAGTGGAACACAGCGCCCCCTCCGCGAGCAGGCGGCGTAGGGGCCAAGTGCGTCTCCGTGCGCGAGCCGTTGAGAGCACGACGATCTGCTCCTACCGCTGCTTGGCGCCAAGGTGAGTGATCAACACCGCCGTGATGATGTGACGTGGTGGTGTGAGGTCATGGGTGGTCCCGCTACTTACACTAATGATCTCGGTGGCTACGAGCACATGCTGTCGAAGCATCGCGGGCTGCACATCACAGGCGAGCAACGCCTGCGGTTCGTGACTTTGCTCTCTCGTGCAGCCGATGATGCTGACCTGCCGGACGATCCTGAGTTTCGAGCAGCGGTGATGGGCTACGCGGAATGGGGCACGCGCCTGGCTGTGCACAATTCCAGCGATGCCGACGACATCGTCGAGCATGCGCCCGTTCCTCGCTGGGGTTGGGGCGTGGCTCCGCCGTACGAGCCGTAGGCGCACTCCCTCGATTTATGCGCGGTTCCGATCCGCACGGGTCCGTCGCGTTGCTCGGATGTAGGCGTTTGTGGCCGGGTGGAACATCAAGATCAGCGCCGCGATGATCGCTCCCAGGTGCACCAGCCGGCTGGCCGCGAACAGTACCGAGCCCAAATCCGCGGCAGCCATGGTGCCGGCCAGTGATCCTCCCTCGGCGAGCCAGGTGACCGGCCCAATGACCAGCGACAGGGTACCGAACCCGCCATACAGCACCGCCAAGGCGATACGAGCCCAGTTCCTGCCCTGGCGCAGTCGTG
>DASRJV010000341.1:0-3164 GCA_035649295.1 Propionibacteriaceae bacterium | reverse complement strand
TGCTCTGGTCAAGGAGACCTTCAGTCGTGAGCACGTGGATACCCTCGCCCGCGACATCGAGGAGGCTTGCACCACCTTAGAAAAGAAGGGACGCGCCCACGAGTCTGAACGCAACAAGATGGTGACTGGCTCGGGTCACTGACGACCACCGTAGGCAATCGGTATGACGGAGCCGATCTGCGAAGTGATCATCACCGCCGATAACGAGGATTGGCTGATCACTTTCACCCGATCCCTCGTGGAGGACCGGCTCGTCGCCTGCGGCCAGCACATCGCACCGATCAGATCCGTCTATCGCTGGGACGGCACGATCCACGATGATCACGAGACTCGAGTCGCCCTGCATACCCGCGCCAGCCTCGTGCCGGCTGTTATCGACCGCACCCGCCAAGCACACCCGTACGACGTGCCCTGCATTCTCGCCATTCCGGTTGAGGCCGGAAATCCTGATTACGTGCAATGGGTCATTGACGAGACCATCGAGCCATTCTCTTGATGCTTGCCAGGACGTGCTGAGCAGAGAATGCTTTCCCCATGGCGAATAGGAAGAGCAAGCCTCAGGAGCAAGTCGCTGCCCCACAGTCACGTATTCGATCGACGCCGATCGGCGACTATGGATTCCTGAGCGACGGGGAGGTCTCTGCTCTGGTATCGCCGAATGGCGCTGTGGAATGGATGTGCGTTCCTCGGTTCGACTCGCCTAGCGTGTTCGGCCGCCTGCTGGGTCGGCATGCCGGCGTCTTCCGCATCGCCCCAGCCGACGTCACCGTGCCTGCTGATGTCCGCTACCTGCCAGGCACGATGATCTTGGAAACCAGCTGGGGCACTCCGACCGGATGGATCATCGTCCGCGATGCACTCTTGATCGGGCCCTGGCACCATCCCACCGACCGTTCGAGGACCTACCGTCGCACTCCCAATGACTATGAGGCCGAGCACGTCTTCCTCCGCACGATTCGCTGCGCCTCGGGCGAAGTGCAGACCACAGTGGACTGTGAGCCAGTGCTGGACTATGGCCGGGGGCACGTGCGTTGGGAATACACCAGCAACAGCTACTACCAAGGCATCTGCTCAGCCGAGGGTGTCGATCTCAAGCTGACCCTGACCAGCGATCTACGGCTGGGGTTCGAGGGCGGTCAAGCCAACGCCCGAACACTGCTCAGGGAGGGCGACGTTCGCTATGTCGCGCTGTCGTGGGGTGGGGCGCCGCCGCCCATGGACTTCGCCGACGCCTACAAGCGCCAGGTGTGGACCGCCCACCACTGGCAGCATTGGCTGGCTCGAGGCCAATTCCCCGATCATCCCTGGCGCGGCTACCTGCAGCGCAGCGCGTTGACTCTCAAAGGACTGACCTACGCCCCAACGGGGGCGATCGCAGCCGCCGGCACGACCTCACTTCCCGAGACTCCAGGAGGAAACCGCAACTACGACTACCGCTTCACTTGGATCCGGGACGCCACCTTCGCCTTGTGGGGCCTGTACACCTTGGGCTTCGACTGGGAGGCGGTGGACTTCTTCTCCTTCATCGCCGACCTCGTTGCGGGCGACGACGACATCCAGATCATGTACGGCATCGGGGGCGAACGAGAACTCATCGAGCATGAGCTCGACCATCTGCCGGGATATGCGAACTCGCGTCCAGTGCGGATCGGCAATGCTGCGTATGCGCAGAAGCAGCACGATGTGTGGGGTGCGCTGCTCGACTCGATCTATTTGCACTTCAAAGCAGCCAACCGCCTGGACAACCGGATCTGGACGCTCATGGACAAGCAGGTTGGCCAGGCATTGAAGTACTGGCGGGAGCCGGATGCCGGAATCTGGGAAGTACGCGGTCAGTTACAGCACTTCACCTCGTCCAAGATCATGTGCTGGGTCGCCGTCGACCGCGGCGCCAAGATCGCTCGGATCACGGGGGAGGACGGCAAGGCGGCCGAATGGGAGCTTGCCGCACAGGAGATCAAGGAGGACATTCTCGCCAACGGCGTGGACGGACGTGGCGTACTGACTCAGTATTACGGCAGCAAGGCCCTCGACGCGTCATTGCTGCTGGCACCGCTGGTGCGGTTCCTGCCTGCCGACGATCCCATCATCAAGAACACCGTGATGGCGATTGCCGACGAACTCACCATCCATGACTTGGTGCTGCGCTACAAGGTTGAGGAGACCGACGACGGGTTCAGCGGCGAGGAGGGCAGCTTTACGATCTGCTCGTTCTGGTTGGTCTCAGCGCTCTGTGAGATCGGCGAGTATGAGCGGGCCCGCAAACTCTGCGCCAAACTGCTGACTCTCGCTGGTGCACTGGATCTCTACGGCGAAGAGATCGAGGCGCACACCGGGCAGCAGCTTGGGAACTTCCCGCAGGCATTCACCCACTTGGCATTGATCAACGCCGTCATCCACGTGATCAAACTCGAAGGGCGGCGGCACGACCACGAACCCGGAACCTGGGCTGGCTCGATCGAGGAGGGACAGTAGGGATTTGACCCAGACCGCCGCAGCGTGGGTGCCCGAGCACGCTGACATCGAGGAGCTCAAACGCGCGGCAGAGGACTGTAGGGGCTGTGAGCTGTGGGAACCTGCAACGCAAGTGGTCTTTTCAGCGGGGAACCCACGAGCACCACTCGCGCTCGTCGGAGAACAACCTGGTGATGTCGAAGACCGTAAGGGCATTCCCTTTGTCGGTCCGGCGGGACGGCTGCTGCAGGACGCGCTGGATGAGGCTGGAGTGGCCAGAAAGGACGTCTACGTCACCAACGCGGTCAAGCACTTCCGCTTCACCGAGCGCGGCAAGCGGCGCATACACGCGACACCGCAGGTCACTCACATCAAAGCGTGCCGCCCATGGCTCGAGGCGGAGCTGACCCGCGTCGACCCGGCGCTCATTGTGTGCTTGGGTGCGGTCGCGGCCCGATCGCTCCTCGGAACGACATTTCGGGTCACCCAGCAGCGCGGACAGGTGCTAGAGCTCGAGACTCCGATCGGGGTACGGCGGGTGTTGGCAACCGTGCATCCATCGTCGGTGTTGCGGGCGACCGCCGAGGACCGAAAGGAGGCGTTTGCTGGACTGGTGGCTGATCTGCGTACCGCCAAAGCAGCCGCGACCTAGGCGCAGCGGCGGTTCGACCGCGATGATCGAACCATTTCGATCACCGTGTCGTGTAACC
>DASRJV010000340.1:0-5582 GCA_035649295.1 Propionibacteriaceae bacterium | reverse complement strand
ACCACAGCCCCCGGGCGGCAGGGTCCTGACTGACAAAGCCCCGACCGGCGAGCGCCGCTCCGAGCTCGGCCCGGGTCGGATACCGTCCCCCCTCAAGCTCCTCGACGATCAGCTTGATGCCGCGGTCCCGAGTGTCGGAATCGAGTCCCGTCTGGCGGTAGATCGTCTGGTTGAGCTGCTGAACTCGGGGCGCGGTGACCTCCAGGATCCAACGGATGTCCTCGGCGGCCACAAAGTGCCACGTCGGGCGCAGAATATGCGTTCGGAGGAAGTCTCCCCGGTCGAACTCGGCCTGTGGGTCAGCGACTGTGATCGCAGAGCTTCGCATGCCAAGCGACCACAGCGCATGGGCGTACTCCTGCGACTGCACGCAGCCCAGTAACCGGACCACATCTGCCGCGCTGGGCAAGCCCTCACCCCGCAACCGCTGGGTTGCCAGGCGGCGGCGCAGCACCTCTCGTCGAGTCGTCTCTCTCACGATGTTCGGACACTAGCCGCAGCCGCCGACGCAGCGGCAGATACCCCGTTGGAGGGCCCAAATTCCGACTCGCCGGGCCACTTTGCCGATTTCAGCCCCGACAGCGTCGCGTCGTCTTAGACTGCCCCAGGCAGGCTGTACCCAGACGCGAGGATGCCCCCTGATGCCTCAGATTCTGATCCGTGCACATAAAAACCCGTTCACGGTAGCGGACGCTGACACCACCTACCGGCAGAACCTCATCGGCAACAACACCGGCAATCTGGTGTTCAGCCAGGCGGTATACCGGTTGCTGTCAGCGGCCGGCGCCGATGTGGAGACCTCCGGTCTGGCCAGGAGCCACCCCCGCGTTATCAACTCCCGGTTCGACCACGTCGTCATCCCCCTCGCCAACGCGTTCCGGTCCACCTACCTCGAGACGCTGGATGCACTGAGCAACCTGATCGAGCAGCTGAGCATCCCGGTGACCGTGCTGGGTGTGGGATCACAGGCCTCCTTGAAAGGCGTCTACAAAGGCGCCGACACAGTCGATCCGGCAACCACGCGGTTCGTCCGCGCCGTGCTGAATCGCTCGCCGTCGATCGGGGTACGCGGCGATCACACACGGGACTACCTGAAGTCACTGGGCTTCGGCGATGAGCACGTCAAGGTGATCGGCTGCCCCTCGATGTTCATGTACGGGCCCAATCTGAAGGTCGAGAAGAAGGTGGAGTCACTCAGCTACGACTCCCCGATCGCCTTCAACGTGTCACCGTACGTGCCGGAAATGGGCCCGCTTTCCCTGTATGCCGCAGAGCACTTCCCGAACCTGGTCTACATGGCTCAGAACATCCAAACCCTTGAGTTGATGCTGTACGGCAGCTACCCCAAGGGCAAGAGGATGAATGCCATGGCTGCCTCCGGCGCACCCATCACACTCGAACATCCACTGATTCGATCTGACCGGGTCCGATTCTTCCTCGACCCGAAGACCTGGTTCGAGCATCTAGCAGAGTACGACTTCTCATTCGGCACCCGGATTCACGGCAACATCGCGGCGCTACTGGCTGGGACACCGGCCCTGTTGCTCGCTCATGACTCCCGGACGCTCGAGCTGGCCGAGTACCACGAGATCCCGCATCGCACGATCACCAGCATCGAGGACGACGCTGACCCCCTCAGCCTCTACGCCGAATGCGACTGGAATCGGCTCAATAAGGCCCATCCTGATCGCTGGGACAGCTTCGCATCGTTCCTGGGAGAGCACCGGCTGACAAATGTCTACGACGACGGTCAAGATCCCAGCGACTTCGACAGTCGGCTTGCGGCGACCGAGTTTCCGCCGCCAGTGCGCACTTTGATGGGCTTCTCGCCGGAGGAGCTATACGAGATGCGGCGCACCGTCACCGATCTTGGCCGCGAGCTGAATATCGCGCACAACGATCTCAACGGCACATCGAAGCGAACCAGACCGCGCAAGCTGCATCAGCGCGCATGGAACCGGATCGACCGGGCTGTGCGCAGTCTCAGCTTGATGGCGTAAGGCTGAGGACCTTCGGTTTCAGATCTTCAGCGCTGGGCATCCACGACTTTGGGTCGGCGGCAAGTTGCTCGCCTGTCCGGATGTCCTTGACTTCCCCGCCAACAGTTCCGCCGAACCACACGTACGGAATGCTGCGACGGTCGGCATAGCGGATCTGCCGGCCAAACTTCTCCGCCCGGGGAGCCACCTCCGTTGAAATCCCGCGGGCACGGAGCTGCTCGGCAACCTCGATCGCTGTTGCGCGTGTCTCCTCGCTGTCGACGGCCACCAACACGGCAGTTGGAACCGGCCGCGAGGTGCGCAGCATTCCTCTTGTCAGCAGCGGAGTCAGCAGGCGCGTCACCCCGATCGAGAGCCCGACGCCGGGATAGGTGATGCGCCCGTCACTGGCCAGCGAATCGTAGCGGCCACCGGAGGCAATCGACCCCCAGGACTCGAAGCCGACGAGCTCTGTCTCGTAGACGGTGCCCGTGTAGTAGTCCAGGCCACGGGCAACCCTGAGATCGGCGATCAGTCGACCGGGCACGTAGCGGCCAGCAGTTGTCACCAGCTCGCTCAGCAGGTCGAGTCCCTCCTCGAGCTGATCATGTTTGACGCCCAGCTCGCGCACCTCGTCGACGAAGGAGGCATCGGCGGAGCGGATCTCGGCCAGCCGCACACAGCTTCGGGCCTGTACCTCGGTGATCTTGACATCATTGATCAACTGCTCGACCACCTGATCGGGCCCAATCTTGTCGATCTTGTCCACGTGCCGCAGTACTGCGGCGGGATCGGCGATCTCCAAACCCAGGTAGAAACCCTGGGCCAGCTTGCGGTTGTTCACTCGCATCAGTACCGGTGGCAGGCCAAGATCGACGTGCAGCCGCTCTAACGCCGCCAAGGTGACCAGCGGCAGCTCGATGTCATGATGTGCGGCGAGCGTCTCGGCGTTCACAATGTCCACGTCAGCCTGGGTGAACTCGCGATACCGGCCCTCCTGCGGACGCTCCCCTCGCCAGACCTTCTGGATCTGGTAGCGCCGGAAAGGAAAGGCAAGCTGATGAGCGTTCTCGAGCACATAGCGGGCAAATGGCACAGTCAAGTCGAAGTGCAAGCCAAGATCAGCCGGCTCGTCCGGATCGGCGTGCAGCCGCTGCACCGTGTACACCTCTTTGTCGATCTCACCTTGCTTGGCAAGGCGATCCAACGGCTCGACTGCCCGGGTCTCGATCGAGGCAAAGCCGTGAAGTTCAAAGGTCTCTCGCAGCCGGTCGAGTACGAACTGTTCGACGATCCGGGCTTCCGGTGTGTACTCCGGGAAGCCCGACAACGGCTTGGGGCGGCTCACGCGCTACTCCTTGGACAGTTCTGCGAGGTTCTGCAGATACGGGTTGCCGACTCGCTCGCGGGCCATGGTGGTCTGCGGGCCGTGACCTGGAAGCACGGCGACCGTGTCCGGCAACGGCAGCACCTTGGTACGCAGGCTCTTCAGCATGTCGGCCAGATTTCCACCTGGCAAGTCAGTTCTGCCGATCGAGCCGGCAAACAAGACGTCGCCGGAGAAGACCACCGAGTCGATGTCCGGATGTCCCGGGTAGGAGATCTGAAACATGGTCGAGCCGGGCGTGTGACCCGGCGCGTGGATGGCCTGGAACGCAAGCCCGGCGATCGATACCTCGGCGCCGTCTGTCAGCTCCCGGACCTCGTCGGGCTCGGTGAAGACAGCCGAACCTGTCAAACGCTCCACCAGGAGCCGCGTCTCGTCTCCCATTGCCCGCAGCGGATCGGTCAGCAGCACCCGATCGTCGGGATGCACCCAGCAGCTGGAGGCATATGAGCGGCACAACGGCGTCACCGAGAACATGTGATCAAGATGGCCATGGGTGAGCATCACAGCCACGGGTTTCAGCCGGTGCTTCACGATCAGCTCGGCGACACCGGCCACCGCATCCATTCCCGGATCGATGATCACGCACTCGGCACCAGGCATGGCAGCCAACAGATAACAGTTGGTTTGCCAAGGCCCAGCAGGAAATGAGGCTAGAAGCACACGTTCGAGACTATCGAGACTATCGGGCAGGATGGAGCTATGACCGAACAAGCTGGGCCTGGAGGTGTGGGCCCGGCCGCCTTCGGACGGGTGGAGAGCGATGGCACTGTGTATGTCCGGACCTCAGCTGGGGAACGCGTAGTCGGACAGGTGCCCGATGTTCCCGCTGCGGACGCCCTGGCCTTCTTCACTCGCAGGTTTGAGTCACTGGACCTCGAGGTTTCGCTTCTGGAACGCCGTATCGCGACCGGTGCACTGTCGCCCGATGATGCCGTGGCCTCGATCAGCAAGGTACGCGGCGCAGTCGCCGAGGCCCGAGCGGTCGGTGATCTAGATGGGTTGCAGGCTCGGCTGGAGGCACTGTTCCCGGTGATCGCCAACCAGCGGGCAGCACGTAAGGCCGAACGAGCGAGGCAGCACGAAGAGACCCGGGCTGCAAAGGAAAGGTTCGTCCTGGAAGCCGAGCGCCTTGCCGCTGGCAATGACTGGCGCGGCGGAGTCAACCGATTTCGTGTGCTGCTTGAGGAGTGGAAGTCGCTGCCGCGACTCGATCGCGCTACCGACGACGCCCTGTGGCACCGGTTCTCCACTGCACGCACGACCTACACGCGACGCCGCAAAGCCCAATTCGCCCAGCAGAACGAGCAGCGTGAGGCGGCGCGGGTGATCAAGGAGAAGCTGGTCACTGAGGCTGAGGCATTGTCTGGATCGACTGACTGGGGCCCGACCACGGGCGCCTTCCGGGACCTGATGGCCCGCTGGAAAGCGGCCGGGCCTGCGCCGCGCGATGTCGACGAATTGCTGTGGAAACGATTCCGGGAAGCCCAGGATCGGTTCTTCGTGGCCAAGCAGGCCACCTTGTCAGAGCAGAACACCGAATTCCGGGTCAACGCACAAGCGAAGGAAAAACTGCTGGTCGAGGCCGAGGCACTGCTGCCGGTCCGCGACCCGAGGGCTGCGCGCGCCGTGTACCGCGACATCCTCCAGCGCTGGTCGGCCATCGGGCGAGTACCCCGCGATGCGATTCGTCCACTGGAGTCCCGCCTCCGCGCCGTCGACAATGCCATCAAGGCCGCCGAGGACGAGCGCTGGCAGCGCACCAATCCCGAGACGAAGGCCCGGGCCGCGGACACCGCCGCAAAGTTGGAGGCGCAGATCGCCGCGCTCGAGGAACGAGCCGCGCAGGCAGAAGCACGTGGCGACCATCAAGCGGCACATGAGGCGGCTACCTCGGCTGCCACCTATCGGGAATGGCTCGCCCAAGCTCAGCGCACAGCAAGCGACCTCGGCGGCTGAACTATGTGCCCTGAGCTTGTTGAAGGGCGCTAGTCGAGCAATCAAACACGGATCGCGCGTCGCCGTGCTGAGGAGGAGCGACGGGACATGCTTTTTCGTCCCGGAGTGACGACGAAGTAGGCGGCCATAAAGCGCGATCCGCGCCCGCGATGTTCGCGCCGCCGATCTGCAGGAGAGTCGACGAGACGGCTCGCGAACAGAGCTGCTTCTGCGACACGATTCGTTTCGTCGGATTTGACGAAGACGGCGGCTACAGA
>DASRJV010000339.1:0-3130 GCA_035649295.1 Propionibacteriaceae bacterium | reverse complement strand
CCCAGGGGCCAATACCGCCGACGTCACCAAAGGCGTCGAGGATGCTCTCGAGGCGCTTCGCCCTGGGCTCACCGGGATCAACACTGACGCGTCGTGGTTCGCACCATCCGATTACCTGGGGGCGGCGGCAGACAATCTAGGCCTCGCGATTGCCCTCAGTGCCGGGCTACTGCTCCTCACGCTGCTCGCACTGCGCTTCCACTGGCGCGCGGTGATCGTCGGCGTCATCACGGTTCCGGTGTCGGTGATCGGCGCCGCTCTGGTACTCCATCTGCTCGGTTATGGGCTCAATGCTCTGGTGATCGCCGGTATTGCAGCCGCCGTCGCAATCGTGGTAGACGAGGCGGTTGCACCACAAGCTGCGGTGCTGGATCGCCTGCGGGCTCGGAGCGCCAGCCCGGATGCGGAGCCGACATGGGTGGCCATTCAGCAGTCTCTGGCAACGGTGCGCCGGCCACTGATCTACGCCGGCATCATCGCCCTGCTGGCGATTCTTCCGATGGCCGTACTCGAAGGCCGGCCCGGCGCATTCTTCGACCCCATGGTTTTGGCGTACGCCACGGCGGTCCTGGCCGCCTTGATAGTCGGGATGACGGTGGGTCCGGCGTTGAACAGCCTGGTGTTCGCCCGCTGGCAACCAAAAGCTGGCTCACCGTCCGGGCCTGTGGCGTGGCTCGCTGCACGCTACCGCAGCAGTCTGCAACGGTTCTCCGGCAGCCTTCGCCCCGCCTTGCTCGTTGCTGCCGCCTGCGGCGTAATAGCACTCGCGATCCTGCCATTCCTCAATAGCGCCCTGACGCCCACCTTCCAAGACCGGAACGTGGTGGTCAAGTTGCAGGGCGCCCCGGAGGTATCTGCTCCGGCGATGACCCAGCGGGCCACGGAAATTGGCAACTCGCTGCGGTCTCTGCCGGGGGTAACGGGGGTCGGCGCGACTGTCGGCCGGGCCATAACCGGCGATCGATTGGTCAACGTCAACTCCGGCGACATCTGGGTTGCCATCGCCGGCGATGCCGATTACGACGCAACAGTGGCCTCGATCGAGGACACGGTCCGCGAGGTGCCGGGTATGACAGCCGAGGTTGTACCCTTCTCGACCCAAGAAATCCGGGAGGTTGGGAGTCTGAGCACGGGTTCCAATACCGTGACCGACAGCGGGCTGGACGTCCTGACGGGCCTGAACACCCCGGTTGCCGTCCGCATCTACGGCGAGGAACCCCAGGTCCTTGCTGCCGAGGCCGCAAAGGTGCAGCAGCTGATGTCCACCATCGACGGGGTTGTCAACCCGCGCGTCGAAGGCGCTCCCACCCAGCCGACGATCGAGATCGAGGTCGACCTGGACAAGGCCCAGCAGCTGGGCATCACGCCTGGTGACGTACGTCGGGCCGAGGCCACACTGCTCCAGGGCATTCAGGTGGGCAGTGTCTTCGAGGATCAGAAGGTCTTCGATGTCATCGTTTTGGGAACGCCTGCCACGCGAAGCAGCGTGTCGGCTGTGCAGTCACTGCTCATCGATCGGCCAGGTGGCGGCCATCTCCGGCTGGGCGACGTTGCCGAGGTCAGGATCGCGCAAACGCCGCCGGTCATTCACCGTGAGGCTGTTTCGCGACACATGGACGTCGTCGCTGATCTTGACGGTCGAAGCGTCGGAGCAGTCGTAGCGGACCTGGAGCAGCAGCTTGCGACCATGAGCTTCCCGCTTCAGTACCACGCCGAGGTGATCGCCAACTCCACTGAGGACGAAATCCAGCTCGGGCGCGTGATCGGCTTCGGCATCGCTGCCATCATTGCCGCATTCCTGCTGTTCCAGGCAGCATTCAACAGCTGGCGGCTGGCGCTGGTGGCGACGGCGGCGCTCCCGCTGTCGCTGACCGGCGGCCTGCTCACCGGTCTCATCGGCGGACGGACGTTCGGCTTGGGCGAACTGCTCGGGATGCTTGCACTTCTTGGCTTGGCAGCTCGCTACATAGCACTGATGCTGACCACAATCCAGGGACCCGACGGTAGGCGCGGGAGCGACGACGACGCTGCGACCGTGCTCGGCAGGGCCGGGAAGTCCTTCGGCTCCTTGATCATCAGCGCCGCAGCGCTGGCAGCGGTCGCGCTGCCGTTCGTGGTGCTCGGTCCACGTCCTGGATTGGAGATCTTGCATCCGCTCGCTCTGGTGCTGCTCGGCGGCTTGGTGAGCTCGCTGGTGGTCGCCTTGTTCCTGCTGCCATCGGCGTACCTACATCTGGTTCCGCAGCAGGACGAGGAGGCACCACCGCCGCATGAGGAAGAACCCGAGGTCGTCGCAGCGGGGGCGGCGTTCTGATGAACATCAAGATCACCCTCCGGCGAGCATTCCTAGGCTTCGTCGTCACCGTCGCGGCCACAGCCTCGTTGGCCGGCTGCGCCGAAATCGAAGTGCCTCTGGCCGAGCCCTACGAGCCGGCTCATCTGGAGTCGACAGGCCCAGACCAGCCAGCGAGGGTCATCCTGACTGAAGAGGCCCAGCACCGCGTTCAACTCCAAACCACTCTCGTCAAGCCCCACGGTGCCGACGTCAGCTTGGACCACGCCGCCCTCGTTTATGACAAGAAAGGCAAGCCCTGGGTCTTCACGGTCATCGGGCCTCTGACCTACCTACGTGCGGCCGTGGGCATCAAAGAGGTGAACGAGAACAACGTGGTGATTCTGAGCTCTGGCCCGCCAGCCGGCACCGAGGTGGTAACCGTTGGCGCGATCGAGCTCTGGGGGACAGAACTCCAAATCGCCGGCAAGCACTGAGGAGGCATTGCTGATGCGTACGATCGTCAAGGCAAGTCTCCGGTTCCGCTGGATCGTGCTGTTCTTGGCCGCGTGCATCCTGGCTCTGGGTTTCGTTCAACTCCCCGAGACGAAGGTCGACGTCTTCCCGGAGTTCGCTCCGCCGCAGGTCGAGATCCAGACCATTGCACTCGGCAACTCCTCGAACGAGGTCGAGGAGTTGATCACGGTCCCTATCGAAGATCAGTTGAACGGTATTGAAGGCCTAGCCGAACTGCGGTCCAAGTCGGTGGCCCAGCTGTCCTCGATCCGGTTGATCTTCGAACCCGGAGCCGACGAGCTGAAAGCTCGTCAACTGGTGCAGGAACGTATGTCGCAGATC
>DASRJV010000338.1:0-5097 GCA_035649295.1 Propionibacteriaceae bacterium | reverse complement strand
GATCATGTCGGCTGCCGGCTTTCAGGCCATGATCACGTCCGGGCCGTTGCCCACACCCGTAGTGGCATTCGGGATCCTGCACTTGGGCTGTGTGGCAGGCGTCGTGGTCACCGCGTCGCACAATCCGCCTCAGGACAACGGCTACAAGGTCTATCTCGGCGACGGCTCGCAAATCGTGCCACCCGCCGACGCGGACATCTCTGCGAGGATCGACGAGGTCGCGCGGCACAGCCTGGACGACGTGCCACGCTCCCCCTCCTACACAGTGCTCGGTGAGGAGTTGATCGACGCCTATCTTGGTCGCGTCGCGTCTTTGGTAGCGCTCGATGCACCGCGTGAACTGCGCTGGGTCTACACACCACTGCACGGGGTCGGCGGGTCTTTAGTCAGACGAGCAGCCGAGGCCTGCCAGTTTCCTCCTCCCCATATGGTCGCCGAGCAGGCCAAACCGGATCCGAGCTTCCCGACAGTTCCATTTCCAAATCCCGAAGAACCTGGCGCCATCGACTTGGGGCTCGCGAGCGCGCAGCAGATCGATGCGGACCTCGTGATCGCCAACGATCCTGACGCCGACCGCTGTGCGGTAGCCGCCATCCTCGAAGGGCACTGGCGGATGCTGCGCGGTGACGAGCTCGGTGTGCTGCTCGGCGAGGATGCGCTGCGGCGCGGTGTCCGGGGGACGTACGCCTGCTCGATCGTGTCCAGCTCCCTGCTGTCTGTGATTGCTGCGGCCTACGGTCAGCCTTTCGTTCACACCCTGACAGGCTTCAAGTGGATCGGACGGGTACCTGACCTGGCATACGGCTATGAGGAGGCCATTGGTTACTGCGTCGATCCGAGAGCGGTGCCTGACAAGGACGGAATCTCCGCGCTCGTGCTCGTTCTGCAGCTCGCCGCCGGCCTCAAAGCGGAAGGACGGAGCATTGCGGATCGGCTGGATGGGATCGCGCGACGCTATGGGGTGTATGAGACCGATCAGATGTCGGTACGCGTCGCGGATCCCGCGATCATCACGGGGGCGATGGCTCGGCTCCGGGCGAACCCGCCGGCGATGCTGGGCGGCCAGCCTGCCGCGGTAGTCGATCTTGCCGCCGGCAGTGTGGATTTGCCACCCACCGATGCGGTTTTGATCAATGCCGAAACGAGCAAGGTCGTGGTCCGCCCCTCGGGTACCGAACCAAAGCTCAAGTGCTACCTCGAGGCACATCTGCCTGCTGCCCGCAGCGTCGACCTGGTCGCCGCCCGCGCCGAAGCGCGCTCTATGGTGGCTGCTATCCGGTCGGAGATGTCAGCAGCCTTGGGACTTCGAACGCCCTCCATCGAGGGCCTCGTCTGATCCCCTTGGTGGCTGCAGCGTCGGCGCATCAAACTGCGACTGAGCACAACATGCAGCAATCTGTTCCATATTCGCGATATCGGCCTGATCTGCGCTAGAATCTGTGGTACCTGTGTGGGGGTCACATGGATTTTTTTTGCTCGGGGGAAGGAGACCCATGGCCGAACAGACTCACCTTCAGCCGGCCGAGGTGCACGATGTCCTTGCGCGACACGTGCTGACCGACGGCATGAAGCTCGTTCTCGACTTGCGTCACAGCCGAGGCAGCCGCCTTGTCGACGCCCGCACCGGCGGGCGCTACCTCGACATGTACACGTTCTTCGCGTCCGCTCCGCTCGGGGTCAACCCGCCTGGCATTGCGGACGACCCGACGTTCATGGCAGAGCTAGCGGAGATCGCTGTCAACAAGCCAGCCAATCCGGACATGTACAGCACTGCGTACGGCGAGTTCGTCGAGACGTTTGCGCGCGTGCTCGGCGATCCTGCGCTGCCCCACCTGTTCTTCATCGAAGGTGGTGCGCTTGCTGTCGAAAACGCTCTCAAGGTCGCGTTCGACTGGAAGAGCCGGAAGAACGAGGCGGCCGGACGCGACCGCAACCTGGGCACCCAGATCATGCACCTGACGCATGCTTTCCACGGCCGCAGCGGCTACACCCTGTCGCTGACCAACACCGAACCGCACAAGACCGATCGATTCCCGAAGTTCAACTGGCCGAGGATCGACGTGCCCGCGATCACGCATCCGCTGAGTGATCATCTCGATGAGGTGATCGCAGCGGAGGAACGCGCCCTGCTGCAAGCCGAGCTGGCGTTCGCCACGAACCCCCACGACATTGCTGCGTTCATTGCCGAGCCGATCCAAGGCGAGGGCGGCGACAACCACATGCGGCCGGAGTTCCTGCAGGCCATGCTCCGGCTCGTGCACGCCAATGATGCGCTGTTCATCCTGGACGAGGTGCAGACCGGAGTCGGCACCACTGGAACGGCCTGGGCCTACCAGCAGCTGGGCATCCAGCCCGATGTCGTCGCGTTCTCCAAGAAGGCGCAGGTCGGCGGCATCATGGCCGGCGGTCGGGTCGATGAGGTGCTGGACAACGTGTTCAAGGTCTCCGGGCGCATCAACTCCACTTGGGGTGGCGGCCTGGTCGACATGGTCCGGTCGCAGCGGGCTCTGGAGATCATCGAGTCCGAGGGTCTCATTGAGCAGGCGGGACCGAAGGGCCAGCAACTGGTCGCCGGGCTCGAAGCGCTTCGTGATGATTCAGGGCTGGTCAGCAACGTCCGCGGTCGCGGTCTGTTCGTCGCTTTCGACCTCGAAAGCCGCGAGGAGCGAGACGCTGTGGTTACCGATCTTCGGGTGGAGGAGCGAGTCATCGTGCTGCCATGCGGCGACCGCTCCATCCGCTTCCGTCCCGCGCTATCAGTGAGTCAAGATGAGATCGACGAAGCCCTCGGAGCTACCCGCCGCTCCGTGGTGCGGATCGCCAGCAAGGAGCTGCAGTACTCGTGAATGACGCTACGTCCCGCAGAGCCCACGGACTCCGCGGGTTGGTGACCTCGGTAGTCGACGGCGTACCAATGTCTGGTGGCCATACGCTGCCAAGCACGAATCCGGCGCGCCTTGACGAGGTAGTCGGTGAGGTGTCTTTCGGCGACGCCGCCACAGTGGTGAGGGCCGCCGAGTCAGCCAAGAAGGCGCAGGAGGACTGGTCGGCCATACCCGCGCCGATCCGAGGTCGCGCGATCGCCCACATCGGCCGTCTCATCGAGGACAACGCGGAGGCGCTCGCAAAGCTGGTCACGGCCGAGATTGGCAAGCCGTACGCCGAAGCGCTGGGTGAAGTGCGGGAGATCATCGACACCTGTGATTTCTTCCTCGGCGAGGGTCGGCGACTGTACGGACAGACTGTGCCAAGCGAGATGCCGGACAAGCAGCTGTTCACCTTCCGCCGGCCGGTGGGCACAGTTGCGGTGATCACAGCTGGAAACTTCCCGGTGGCAGTACCGGCCTGGTACATCGTGCCGGCACTGTTAGCCGGCAACACGATCGTGTGGAAGCCCGCCGAATACTCAGCGGTCAGCAGCGCAGCGTTTCATGAGCTGTTCGTCCGAGGCGGTGGGCTGCCGGACGGGGTTTTCAATGTCGTGCACGCCGACGGCGCCGCGACTTTCGCTGGGTTACAGCAGTCGCTGGAGGCAGGGCTGCTTGACAAGGTCGGTTTCACCGGCTCGTCTGCAGTCGGCCGCGAGATCGGTGCGTTGACCGGGCGTTATCTCCAGACTGCGTGCTTGGAGCTGGGCGGCAAGAACCCGCTGCTCGTCACACCGAGCGCTGATCTTGATCTTGCGGTTGAGGGTGCGCTCTTCTCCGGTTTCGGCACCGCCGGACAGCGCTGCACCTCGCTAGGCACAGTCATCGTGCACGAGTCAGTGCATGATCAATTCCTGGCGCGGTTCAATGCGGCCGTAGCTGACGCCAAGGTTGGCGATCCAACGCAGGACGTGCTCATGGGCCCCATGATGGATGCGAAATTCGCGGAGCGTTTTGAGGACTTCCTGGGTTGGGTACAGCCGCATCAAGCGGTCCAGGCGGCGTACGGCAAGATCACGAAAGATAACCCGCGGGACGGCTTCGTTGGTGACCCAAGCACAGGGCTTTACTACCACCCGGTGGTGATCGACGGCGTACGCCCCGGCGACCGGATCTTCATGGAGGAGACCTTTGGCCCAATCGTGGGGGTTGCCAGCTATCAGTCGCTGAACGAGGCGATCGAGATGGCGAACGCACCTGGCTACGGTCTTTCCTCCTCGATCTACACCACCGATCCCAAGGACGCGTTCACCTTCCGTGACAAGATCAGCGCCGGCATGGTGTCGATCAACAACTCGACCTCCGGTGCCGAAGCCCATTTGCCGTTCGGGGGTAACGGCAAGTCGGGGAACGGATCCCGGCAGTCCGGCGTTTGGGTGCTGGACCAATTCACTCGCTGGCAAGCGATGAACTGGGACTACTCCGGCCGACTGCAGAAGGCTCAGATGGATGTCGTCGAGCTCACCCCAGATACCACCTTCCGCCTCTAGAACTTCTTGATGGACCCGCTGGACCGTCACTTCCGCGACTCCCTCACCGACTTGTCAGCGTCTCAGCTGGCCATAGCCGGCGGAGACGCTGACAAGTCGGCGTGGTGGTGGGGGCTTTTCGATGCCCAAGCGACCAGTCGGCACCTGGATTTCGTGGCACGCGAGCTGCAGCAGGAGGGTCGCGGGTTCTACACCATCGGTTCGGCTGGGCATGAAAGCAACGCGCTCGTCGCGATGGCCACGCGGGTGACGGATCCCGCCCTGCTGCATTACCGCTCGGGCGCCTTTTATGTGGCTCGAGCACGACAGTTGTCCGGATCTACACCGGTACGAGACGTACTGCAAGGGCTCATGGGTCTCGGGGACGAGCCGATCGCCGGCGGCCGGCACAAGGTCTTCGGTCATCCCGATCTGGCTGTCATACCGCAGACCTCCACGATCGCTTCGCATCTCCCGAGGTCGGTTGGCCTCGCTATTGCGCTGCACCGGGCACACCGGCTCAAGGTCGACTGTGAGTGGCCCGAGGACGCCATCGTGGTCTGCTCGTTCGGAGACGCCTCGGCGAACCACTCCAGCGCCACTGGCGCGATCAACACCGCGCTTAACACCGCCTTCCGCGGGCTACCGGTGCCGATTCTTTTCGTCTGCGAAGACAACGGCTTCGGGATCTCGGTACCGAC
>DASRJV010000337.1:0-3245 GCA_035649295.1 Propionibacteriaceae bacterium | reverse complement strand
GCCAGCCAGACCGACTTCGACTTCGTCAGGCAGCTCATCGAGCAGGACAAAATCCCCGACGACGTGGTCGTGTCGGTGCTGACCCAGGCTCGTGAAGACCTCATCGAGCGCACCGCGGAGTCAATAGTCGGTGCCAAAACGGCCACCATCCACATGTACAACGCGACGGCGCCGCTGTTTCGCCGCGTGGTCTTCCATGTGGACAGGGCGGAATGCATCGCACTGGCTACCCGCGGAACCGAGCTGGTGATGAAGTATGCCGAGCAGCATCTGGGCGACGTCGAGTTCGGCTACGAGTACTCGCCGGAGATCTTCACCGGCACCGAGATGGAGTTCGCGGTCGAGGTCTGCAACGCGGTCATGGATGTCTGGCAGCCATCGGCCGGCCGCGAGATCATCTTGAACCTGCCGGCCACCGTCGAGATGGCGACACCGAATGTCTACGCCGATCAGATCGAATGGTTCAGCCGGCACGTGCGTAACCGGGAGTGCGTGGCGATCTCCCTGCACCCTCACAATGACCGCGGCACCGCCACCGCGGCGACCGAACTGGCCATGATGGCCGGGGCTGACCGGGTCGAGGGCTGCCTCTTCGGCCACGGCGAGCGCACCGGCAATGTGGACCTGGTCACCTTGGGAATGAACCTGTTCTCACAAGGAATAGACCCCAAGATCGACTTCTCCCGGATCGACGAGATCCGTCGCACCGTGGAGTACTGCACCAACCTGCCGGTCCACCCGCGCCACCCGTACGCGGGCGACCTGGTTTATACCGCATTCTCAGGCAGCCACCAGGACGCGATCAAGAAGGGCCTGGAGGACTTGGAGAAGCGGGCGCAGGCACAAGGCATCAGTGTCCGGGAGATCGCCTGGCAGGCGCCTTATCTGCCGATCGATCCCTTCGACGTGGGCCGCACGTACGAGGCGGTCATCCGGGTGAATTCCCAGTCCGGCAAGGGTGGGGTCGCCTACATCATGAAGTCCGAACACAATCTGGACCTGCCGCGGCGGCTCCAGATCGAGTTCTCCAAAGCGGTACAGGCACACACCGATGCCGGCGGCGGTGAGGTGAGCGCGAGTCGGCTCTGGGAGATCTTCCAGTTTGAATACCTCGAGCCAGACACTCCGCTGCGTCTGGTGACCGTCTCGACCACGTCGGCTGAGAACGGCGAGACCTCGCTAATGGCACAAGTTGTGGCTAATGGCTGGATGCAGACGGTCACTGGTGAGGGGAACGGGCCCGTATCGGCGTTTGTCGACGCGATCTCTACACTCGACCACCGTGTACGGGTGCTCGACTACACCGAGCACGCCCTGTCTGCTGGTGGTGATGCGCTCGCCGCAGCGTACGTGGAGTGTGAGGTCGGCGAGGGTGAGAACAGCGTGGTCGTGTGGGGAGTGGGGATGGACGCAAACATCGTCAACGCCTCGCTCAAGGCCGTCATCTCGGCGATCAACCGAGTGGCCTAGTCCCTCTGCCACGCGGGAGCGCTCAAAAAGCGGGCGCTCCGGAGGACAAATTTCCGACCATTGCGGGCAATTCGATGTTGGAGCACCAAAACGAGGCTTCAGAACCCCGCACTGGTCGGAAATTTGCCGACTCCCCAGCTACCCGTACTCATCGGAAGCCGTTCGCTGCCGTACGAGCCGGAGCCGTCGGGGAGTAGATCCAGGCCTGGAAGAAGGGCCCAAGATCAACTGTCGTGTGCGACTGCGCTGCCGCCATCCACTCTTCGAGCGTGCGACTTCCCGGAGCTTGGCTCCAGTCCCGCGCCAACGTGAAGAAAGCTTCGTCCCCGATCACATTGCGGAGTGCCTGCAGCGCCATCGGCCCCCGCACGTAGACCGCATCGAAAAGGTGCGCCTTGCTGGGATCGATCATGGTGATCTTCCAGAAGTCGTCGTTGTCGGCAAGTCGCTGGTACGCGCGATTCAAAGAGTCACTCGCCGGACGTCCACCGCGCCGCTCTCGAGCTCCCCACTGAGCCCAGGACGCGTACCCCTCGCTGATGAAAATGTCGTTCCACTGCCGCACGGTGACGTTGTCGCCGAACCACATATGGGCCAGCTCGTGGTCGATCAAGCCCGGTTCGAAGTCGGCGTTCAAGATCGACCTAGCGTCATAGACCGGCCGGGTCTGGGTTTCCAGCCCTCCGAAGAAGAGCTTGTGCACTGGGACGATTCCGCCAATCTCGCTGAACGGGTACGGACCGAACATCGTCTCCAGCGTCCGGATCCGCATCCCTGAGCTCATCAGCGCGGCAAATGCCTTCTTGCGGTCTTCTGGAGACAGCTGCTCCGAGACCGCATAGACGTAGGGCCGGCCATGATCAAGTCCCTGCTTCAGCTCGTACTGACCGATGGAGATGAAGTTCAGGTACGTCGCCATCGGCTGCCGCGCGACCCAGTGCCAGGTGTTGTGGTCCTTTTCATTCCCAGTGTCGGGCGACTCCAGGCGCCCAACGCTGATGGCTTCCATACCGGCCGGTACCCGGATCGAGACGTCCATCAGGGCTGGATCCGACGGATGATCATTCGAGGGATACCACCACGCTGCGCTCTCCGGCTCACCGGCCGCAGTCCACTCGCCGTTACTGGACAACCATGGGTGCACGTCGCTTTGCTGGATGTCGCCCGGCTTGCCCGAGTAGGCGATCACTAGCTGGAACGAGCTGCCGGCCGTAATCGGTGCTGCTGGCTTGACATAGACATCGGAGAAACCTCGTGCGACAGCCTCCGCGGGCGCGCCATTGACGGTTACTGCGTCGGTGTGCAGGACCAGGTCGAAGTAGAACGAGTTGAGCTGTTGGGTCGCGTGGGCGCTGATCGTGGTCGTACCGGTGATGGTTTGCGTCGCCGGATCCCAGTTGATCACGATCTGGTATTTCGCCACGTCATAGCCACTGTTGCCGGCCTGTGGGTAGTAAGGATCGCCCAGGCCCGGTTTGCCATCAATGGCGTTGGGGTCCGCCGGAGGCGGGGTTGTCACGCTGCCGGGAGTCTGCCGAAGGCGGGCGACCGTCCAGGCCACACCGACGGGGATGGCCAGTGCCACCAGCAAGATCACCGGCATGATCACGGCGAGCAGGTACGCGATCCGATGTGGGCGCTGCACTGCTGGCCGCTGCATTGGTGGCTGTTGGGGCGCAGCCATGAATGCCTGTGACGCGTGCGGCGGTGGCCACCTCGGGTCAACGCTCGACATGCGCCAGTGATCTCAAGTTGCGGTCCAGATGCCAGGCGGC
>DASRJV010000336.1:0-2178 GCA_035649295.1 Propionibacteriaceae bacterium | reverse complement strand
CTCTGGCCTGGGTCAACGACCGGCCGGGCGTGACATCGACGATCTTGGGTGCGCGCACTACCGAGCAGCTGGAGACCAACCTGCGAGCAGCAGGCTTACACCTCAGTGCCGAGGAGACCGCGGCGCTGGATCAGGCAAGTGACCTGCACGCTACCGACTACCCGTACGGAGAATTGGGAGTCGACCAGCGCGACCGGAACCTGGCAGGCGATTAAGACCACGCTCTTGAAGCTCTCCTCGCGATGGCTCTGCGAGTGGATGCATTCAGCGATACGACCAGACGGGTGTAAGAACGACGTCGGCGGTCAGCCCGAGCGGTTCAGCTTCGCCATTGTCGAGATCCACGATATAGACGTCGTAGGTCTTGTCCGGCTCGCCGGATGCGTCACGGTTGGAGATGATCATCAACTGCCTGCCGTCCGGAGACCAGGCAGGCTTCTCATCCACGGCTGGACTGGTGGCAACCGGCCGTAATGCGGAACCGTCGGATCGCATCACATATACGTCAAGGTTGTCATTCGATACGCGACGCCGGAAGGCGATCATGGTCCCGTCGGGCGACCAGGCCGGGTCGGCATCGCTGCCAGCCTTGCGGTCGGTCAATTGCACCGGCTCGGATGAGCCGTCCATCGCCACGGTGTAGATCGACCCACCGTTGGGTCCACTTCTGGTGTCGTGGCCCCAGTAGGCCACCGTACGACCGTCCGGAGAGATCATCGGGTCTTCGATGCGCGGCTGCCCCGTCTTGAGCTGACGTACCACGGTGCCATCAAGTTTGATCACTAAGAGTCTGTCCGGCCGGCCTTCCGCCCGACACTCGACGACCATGATCGACTGATCCGCAGGACCCCACGAGACACGCGTGATCTGCCCGCAACCCCTGGGTGGTGACTTGATCAATGCACGATCACCGCTCCCGTCGGAGGCCATAGTCCGTAAAGTGCCCGCGACATAGTTGATGTAGATGATCGTTCGCCGATCTGCTGAGAGGACCGGCCAGGAATTGCGGCCTCCCACAGACGACCGAAGTGTGCGCGGCGGCACCACCCCGGAGACGCTCGCCAAGTTGAGCTGAGTGGCGTCGTCCCAGCCACGCGGAACCACGAATCGATGCGGAGCCAGCGGCTCGGCAGTTGGAAGCTCCACACCCGCCCCCCGAAGCCGTTCCGGTGTTCTCGTCGGTGCGGCTGTCATCGTCGGCGACTCAGCGGGCCCCGGGATTGGACCGGGCCGCTGGGCACCAGTGGCAAGGAGACCAGCCACCACCCCCGCACCAACGGCAGCCAGCGCGGCAATCACCAGCCAGCCGGGCCTCACCCTGGGTGCTGCTTTCGCCGGAAGCAGCGTGGTCTTGGCCGACGCCTGCTGATCATCAACCGTAGTCGGCGATGCCGTCGGTTTCGGTTCGGCAGCAACCTGAGTCGCGGCATCCGGAATTCCGGCGAGAACCAAGGCCTCCCACAGCTGCAGAAGCTGCCCGGACTCCCAACTCGCCGGATAGGTCACCTGGACCGACGCCGGTTCCTCTCCAAGTTGTTGCCTGGCGGTTTCGACAATGCTGCGTAGGATCTCCGCCAGCGATTCAGTCCGAAGCCCGTCATCAGTCAGAAAACGTGCCGACGGAAGATCAACGGCGAACGGGCTCAGCCGCAACACCTCAGACCCTTCTGCCATCTCATAGCTGGCTGAGGTGAATTCGACACCGATGGCGACGGTGAGCCGGTACGTCACGCCCGCTCCGCGAGGCGGTGGGCGCTGAGGGCCGTTGCGCCGGACCTGCATACATCTAATACGGAGTCGAAGGTGGGTTCGGATCACAGGCGCTTCCAAAAGAACTATTACATTTCGGCATGTCGGCTTCGAGACTGCGCGTTCTTTGGTTGAATGCCTTGAAACTCATACGCGTGTGCCGTCATTCGGCGTTGCCGCGCTTGATGCTCGGGGGGCAAGAACATGTCGAAAACGCGCCTGCATACACCCCTGCTCGGCGCCGGGGTGGCCGCACTGATCGCTGGCGCGCTCTTCCTTGGCGGTGCGGGGGCGGCCGACGCCAAAGACAGCCAGACGCGGACCGCGAAAGATCAGGAGCAGCTGATCGATCCGCAGGCACCGATCGGCACGGAGGCGAAATCCGCCAAAAGTGTCACCACTAAGACCGAGGTGGACTCGCCTGTCCAA
>DASRJV010000335.1:0-2319 GCA_035649295.1 Propionibacteriaceae bacterium | reverse complement strand
TGGCGGAGGAGGTCGGTGTGGAACCCGGCACGCTTGCCCTGGCCTGGCTGCTCACCCGGCCCGCGGTTACCGCACCGATCATCGGTCCGCGAACCCATGATCAGCTGGACAGCGCGTTGCCTGCTGTGGAGCTCAGCCTGTCGCCGGAGCATCTGAGCCGCCTCGATGAGATTTTCCCCGGTCGCAAAACAGCGCCGGAGGATTACGCCTGGTAGCCGGTGTGCGCAGCCGGGGTACCGAGTGGACTAGGCGAGTAAGGGTTGTCAGGACCTGATGTGCGAGACGTTGCGAGAGGTGTCAGGCCCGTCCTATCTCATTGGTCAACTCGTAATCCAGCCGACGATCGAAATCAACTGCCGGCCATCCATTGCGTCGTCAGCTCGCGTTGCTGATGATCACCTTCAGGGCCCGTTGCTTGGCCGCGTCCGCGAACGTGTCGTATGCCCCCAGGAACTGGTCGAAAGTGAAGCGGTGAGTGACGAACTTCGCCGGGTCGATCGCACCGCTCGTGATCTTGTCTAGCAGCTCGGGAGCGGTCGTCGCGTTGACCAGCCCGGTCGTGATGGTGATGTTGTTGATCCAGTCACGCTCGATCGGAAACTGCACTCCCTCTCCGTGCACTCCGATGTTGGCCACGCGGCCGCCCGGCCGGATCGAGTCGAGTGCCAGACCGAAGGTCGCCGGGATCCCGACCGCCTCGATCGCCACATCAACACCGAGACCGTCGCGACTGAGCCTCCTCAACTCGGCGACGAGGTCGTCGCCGCTTGCGTCGACAGTGTCAGTTGCGCCGAACTCCCGCGACGCGTCGAGCCGGAACTTGTTGCCGTCGACTGCGATCACCTTCGATGCTCCCTGCGAGGACGCGGTCATGACCGCCGCCAAGCCGACCGGACCGACGCCGACTACTGCGACAACGTCGCCCTGCTTCACCGCCCCGTTGAGCACCCCGATCTCGTAGCCGGTCGGCAGGATGTCGCTGAGCATCGTGCCTTGTTCGGCAGTGACGGTGTCGGGGAGCGGGATGAGCCCGTTGTCCGCGTATGGCACTCGGACATACTCGGCCTGCGTCCCGTCGATGAGATGTCCGAAGATCCACCCGATCCCGCCCAGCCTCTGGCAGTGAGACGTGAGTCCTGCCTTGCAGTACTCACACTCCATGCACTTGCTGATGCACGAGATGATCACCCGGTCACCGGCCGTCACACTGGTGCACGACGGCCCTACCTCCGTCACAACTCCGACGCCCTCGTGGCCGAGGATGCGGCCCTCGGTCACGGCAGGTACGTCGCCCTTCAGGATGTGCAGGTCGGTCCCGCAGATCGTCGTGCACTCCACTTTCACGATCGCGTCGGTCGGGTCCTGAATGCCCGGCTCGGGAACGTCCTCCCACGCCTTTTTGCCCGGCCCGCCGTAGACGATTGCCTTCATCACGCGTTCCCCTCTCGAGTGGATCCCGGCCTTCTGGCCTGCATGGCTTTTCGCCCTGTCTCGGATCCTGCGGTCTCGCCTGGAAGATGGCAGCGATGACGATCTCCACGTCCTCCGAGTGGGACGACACCAGTAGACCGCGCGAGCAGTGTGTGCCACGTCTCAATTCGAGAAACCAAGTACCCCGCGCCGCCGTCTTCCCGCAAGCGCAACGGCCTATAGGAACTACATTCCTTGGAATCTATTTGGGGTAAGGTTCGGCCATGAGCGTCGAACTGGTCGGGCTGTTTCGTGACCTGGTCCGTCTGGAGACTGAGCTGTGGAACCGAGTGGAGGTCACAGTTCAGCGGGCGCACGGTGTGCCGCTGGCTTGGTTGGAGATCATGCAGGTGGTGGCTGCCACCGAGGGGTGCCGTGTGCTGGACATCGCGAGGGCGTTGTCAATCACGGTCGGTGGGGCGAGCAAGGTTGTGGACAAGGTCGAGGCTGCCGGTTTGTGCCGGCGGAACGCTAACCCGACCGATGGTCGATCGAGCCTGATCCAGTTGACTGAGCCTGGCGTGGATCTGCTGGCGGCAGCGGATGTCACGTTGTCGGCTGCCCTCGCCACCCTTGTGGGCGCGGCGGCACCAGCAGATGAACTGACCCAGATGTCTAGCACTCTGCGTCGGTTACGCCAGCATCTGTTGGCACCGGTTCCGGTCCAGATGGTGGCGCAGCGCTGATGACTGCTCACGCGATTCGTCGGTTCCGCTCTCGATGCCCTACAGAGCGCGGTGCCGCCGTTCGCAACCGACATGTATACCCCGGCCTTCCCGCAGGTGACCGCCGAGCTGGACACCTCGGCGTCGCTGGTCGGTCTGACGTTGACCACGTTCTTCCTTGGCA
>DASRJV010000334.1:0-3271 GCA_035649295.1 Propionibacteriaceae bacterium | reverse complement strand
CCAGTGACCCGGACCCAGGCGACACCCGTACCCGCACGGAGTTCGCCTTTATGCTCCGGGCGACGGATGGCAGCGTGCAGGTGGTGCACGATACCCACGACTTCGGCCTGTTTCCTCGCGCGCTATGGCTTCAGGTGCTCGTCGATGTCGGGTTCCGCGCTCGCTCGGTCGCCGAGGTGACAAGCGAGGACCGACTTCCACGAGAGATCTTTGTCGGTACCCGCGTCTAGGGCCACCGCACCCTGATTGAGTACCACCATGACCTCCGCGTACGTCCTGAACGGCCCGAACCTCAACCTTCTTGGGACGCGTGAGCCCGAGATCTACGGCGAGACGACCCTGGTTGATGTCGAGCGTTCCTGCCGCGAGGTGGCAGACGAACTGGGCTGGGCTCTGGAGTTCCGTCAGACCAACCGCGAGGGTGAGCTCGTCGACTGGATCCAGGAGGCCGGCCGAGCTCAGTCGGCTGGTGACGCGGCCGGTGTTGTCCTGAACGCCGCGGCTTACACCCACACCAGCGTCGCATTGCACGACGCCATAGTCGGGTCGGGTGCTCGCGTCATCGAGCTACATATTTCGAACGTCCATGGCCGCGAGCCGTTCCGTCATCACTCGTACGTGTCGCCCGTCGCGGCGGGCATCATCATCGGCTTCGGCGTCGCCGGGTACCCGCTTGCATTACGCGCCCTCGCGATGCTCGACGCGTCCTGAGGTCGCAGTGCGCACTGAGCCCGGATAGCTGGCGGGCTCAGCCCGCATCAACTCAGTGGATTGCTGAGAGATCCGTGGTCCAAAGCCCGACCACGTTGTCACTACGGATGATCGCGTACAAACGGCCGCCAGCCGTGGTGGCGTCCAGCACCGAACCTGACGGGGCTGTGAAGATTTGCCAGCCATCATGGCCGTCGCTGAGTAGCAGCCGGGTGCTGCCGGCGTGGCTGAAGACGACGCCGGGCCGATCGTCCGACATGACCGTTCTCGGACCCGGACCGTCGGTGTCGATCTCCAGGGAGGGCAGAGTCGAGTCACGGCTCGCCGTTCCAGCGGAGCGAGCAAGATCGAAGCTCCACACCGCCACTTTGCCGTCCGCATGGCCGGCGACCCAGCAAGCCTGGGCGCAGGCGCTGGACAGCGCCTCACTGTGCGTCCCGGCATCGGGAAGCTGCTGCAATGTCCATGCGCTGCTGCGATTCGGCCAGATCCAGACCGCCGCTCGTTGCTCCGCGCCGTCACCGAAGGTAATCACTGACCCAGAAATGATCATGGTCGAGCCGGCGCCGGCGCCGTTTGCCGCACGGGGTGCCACCTGGATCTCTTGGGTGTTGGCGAGCGCGGTGCCAGCGGACTCCTGACGAACCCACTTGCTGCCCTGGCGGAGCCATACGGCAGCATCGAGGCCGCCCGCGCGAGCCGCCCAGGTGCCCGCAATGGCCGCTCCCTCGGAGGTGGTGACGATGTCGAGGAGGCCGCCCGCACTCTGCCCACCGAACGTCTCGAAGGTCTGCGGATACTCATTCAGGCGATGACGTGAGCCGGCCCAGACCGTCCAGCGAAAGTTGGCGTGGGCGCCACCGTGTGCCGCCCCGATGGCCACGACATCGTCGCCACGAGCGGCCAGCGAAGCCAGGTCAGCCACCTTCGCGTACGGGCTGTTCGGATGCAGCGATACCGGGCGCGCGGTGCCGGAGGCGTCCACCGTGAAGAGCGCCGGATGATCTCCGCCATCTGACGCGCGACCTCCCACCAGCAGGGTCCCGGAGGCAGCGGCCAGCGAGGACGCTGCGACCGATTCGGGCAATGCGATGCGGCTCCAACCAAGTTCGTGCACAGTCTCCTTGGGAGCCGGCGGCGCGGGGCTCGAGCAGCTCACGACCAAGATCATCATGAGCAGCAACAGGCAGGGCTGAAGCAGCCTGCGGGGGATCGTCACATGGCCCCAATGCGTCTGATGCCTCGGCATGATCGCCTCGAGTCTAGGCCGAGCTCATTCCGCCAGATAAAGCTTCTGCAACTGCTCGAGAAGGGTTGGTCGCGTCGCACGCCGGGCCGGCCCACTTGTGGGAGAGTGACCGCTAGCGCACCGTTGTCCTGGAGTTCACACATGCTTGCTCCGCTGCTTGCAACCGAGGATCCATACGCAGCCGCGTCGATCTTCAGTCAGGCAGGCTGGAAGGTCGAGTATGAATCCGCACGATACGGCGACCAACCCCGTGCCTGCCTGTCATTGGCCCATTCGCGGATAGAGCTGGTGCCCCCGAGCGATCCGTACGTGGTTCCGCTTGGGCTCGGGATCGAATTCCAGATTCATGTGCCTCCACACGAACTGAGCGGCATTTTTCTGCTACACCGCGCAGCCGGCCTGGTCTTCAGCGAGATGCGTGAGCGGCGACCCGGCGAGCGTGGGTTCCGGGCCGAGATCATCGGCTATCGCTTCACCATCCTTGGTGGCGATCCGGATCCTGATTTGGCGATGGTGGCCACCGATCCAAGGATCGTGGCGCTCGCAGATGGTCTGCGCGATCGTGACGGCGAAGACTGCCTGACCGATACCGCGCTGCGGTTGGTCGAGAGTTCGGGCGACAGCGTCAAGGCTCTACGGCGAGCCATGAGCCAGGGCCTGGGCTTGACGACCAACGACGATACCGGCGCTCAGCTTGCCGAGGTCGTGATCGCAGCCGCCATCCTGGCGCGGCAGCTCGGTGTTGATCTTGACCAGCAGATCGAGGCGAAGCTGGGCAGCCCGAGTTGGCATGCCCAGCTCTGACATATCCGAAATCCAACACCGTGGACTAACGTGAGCAACGTCCGCAATCTCCTGAGCGGACGGCGCGAGTAGGGGGCCCAATGAGCGAAATTGACGCTGATCAACCGGCGCCTGAAGCGCACAAGGCAGGCAAGGCTGACGGTAGTCAACCGCAGCCCGTCGCGACTGAAGTAAGCGAGACTGATGACGGCCAGGTCGCGGCGAGCCTGCCCGACGATGGCGAGCCGTTACCTCTTGCGCACGAAGCCAGCGAAATCAGCTATGACGAACAGCGCTATCCGGCGCGACCGAGCCGGCTGCGACCGAAGGGCCGGCTGCGGGATCTTTTCTCATTGAAACCGTGGGCCGAGCGCACCGGCAAGCCCGGCGGCGACAACCCCGCCTACGTCAGCTGGCTTGTCGAGCGCTCGATGCTGGAGGATGCGAAGAGATATGCCACCCTGTTCTCCGGCCAAGGCAGTATGTGGCAGAACCCCTATGCCAACCCCGATCCCCGGGCAGCGATCG
>DASRJV010000333.1:0-8393 GCA_035649295.1 Propionibacteriaceae bacterium | reverse complement strand
ACCCCCCGGAAACGACACGCACTGACGATCGATAATGCTCGCTTCAGACCTCATTCGATGTGCATCGACCGTAGTCAGAGCAACTAATGACAATCACCGATTACTAAGAACAGAGCACCGTCGACAAACCGAAGGGTTGTTGGTTCGAGCCCAACCGGAGGAGCAAGAACTGAGCTCAACCGGCCGCTTTTCGTGCAGCCGGGGTCCCGTTCAACCTCTCCAAGTCGTCAAGAAACATGCGTGCCCACTTGTCGATGTCGTGTTCAAAGACCTGGCGGCGCATGGCCTTCATCCGCTGCGCCTTGCTGCGTGGCGCATCGCTCATGGCTTCGACCAGCTGATCTTTCAGGCCATCAATGTCATGAGGATTGACCAGGTACGCCTGACGCAGCTCACGCGCGGCGCCGGTGAACTCGCTGAGCACCAGCGCGCCATCGTCCCGCTGACGGCATGCCACGTACTCCTTGGCCACCAGATTCATACCGTCGCGCAGAGGCGTGACCACCATGACGTCGGCGGCGCGATAGAACGCCGCTATTTCTACCCTCGGATACGACACGTGCAGATAGATAATGGGTGGTCGGCCGACACGTTGGATCTGGCCGTTGATCCGACCAACCAGCCGGTCGATGTCGTCTTTGAGCTGCCGGTACTGCTCGACGCGCTGGCGCGAGGGGATCGCTAGCTGAAGCAGGACGACTTCCTCCGGGTCGATTCGTCCTTCTGCCATCAGCTCGCCGAAGGCCTGAATTCGTTCCGGTATCCCCTTCGTGTAATCGAGACGGTCAACGCCGAGGAACAGTACGCGGGGGTCGCCGAGATCGTGACGAATCTCAGCAGCACGCTCCACGGCCTGGTCGCTGGCGGCCAGCTCATGGAGACCTCTGGCATCTATCGAAATCGGATAGGCCCGGGCGAACACCTCGCGGCCGTCGCGTGTCCGGATCCGATCCCGCAGCGTTTCCAGACCGAGCCGGTCGCGGACAAGGCGGACAAAGTTCCGCGCGCCACCTGGGAGTTGAAAACCCACGATATCCGCGCCGAGCAGGCCTTCCAGGATCTGCCGTCGCCACGGAAGTTGGACGTAAAGCTCAGTGGGAGGAAAGGGGATGTGGAGGAAAAAACCGATCCTCAGGTCCGGTCGCTGGAGGCGCAGCATCTGGGGCACAAGCTGCAGGTGATAGTCCTGAACCCACACCACCGCGCCTTCGGCTGCAACCTCGGCCACATGGTCAGCAAACCGCTGATTGACGATGACGTAGGTGTCCCACCACTCGCGGCGAAACTGCGGCGGGGCGATTGCGTCGTGATACAGAGGCCACAACGTCGCATTGGAAAAGCCTTCGTAATAGTCCTCGACCTCAGAGGATGAAAGTGGGACGGGAGCCAGCGTCAGCCCCTCGTGTTCAAACGGCTCTAGTTCTTCGTCGGCTGCTCCATGCCATCCCACCCAAGCACCCTGGCGGCGACGCATGACCGGCTCGAACGCGGTGACCAATCCGCCGGGCGATGGTCGCCAGTCCGCGGTTCCATCCTCTTGCTCGACGCGGTCGACTGGGAGCCGGTTAGCCACCACAACGAAGGAGGCCGGATCGAGTTTCGATTTCTTGGATTTCGAATTCATGAACGTCGTGGCCTCCTACGGCGTTTCCTAGACCTTAGCCGTACCGCGCATCGACGCGCCATTGAGGTCGTGACGGCACCAGACGGCAGGTGGCGCCTGCGGGGCTGGGCTGCAACCGCCCAGGGTGTGGCTAAGGCGACCCCATGTCTGACAGGCTCGCCTCATGAGCCTTCCCGATCCGCTCGCTGCTGAGGGAAGTGAGGCTCTGCGAGCCATCATCGCCTCATCATCCGAGACACTCATTGCGACGGACTTCGATGGCACTCTCGCCCCGATCGTCGATGATCCGGAGACGGCATACGCGGACCCCGGTGCGGTAGCGGCGCTCGGCCGGCTCGGGGAACGGGTGGGTGCGGTCGTCGTGATCACCGGCCGCCCGGCGCGTACCGTGGTGCGGCTCGGTCGGTTCCGGGAGACGCCCGGTTTGCGTTCGATGATCGTTTTGGGCCAGTACGGCGTAGAGCGTTGGAACGCCGCGGACGACCAGTACGTCATCCCGCCGGACCCGCCGCAGATCAGTACGGTCGAGCGGCAACTGCCAGAGCTTCTGGACTCGCTTGGCCTTGCCGACGCCAGGATCGAGGACAAGGGCCGCGCGATTGCCGTGCACACGCGTTCGCTGCCGGATCCGCGTGCTGCGTTCACTAGGCTGGCGGAGCCGCTGGACGAACTCGCGGCCCAGCACGGGTTGGTGGTGGAGCAGGGCAAGAATGTCTGGGAAATCCGGGCGCCGGGCACCGACAAGGGCGCAGCGCTGCGTTCCATCGTCGAGGAGACCGGAGCTCGTCTGGTGGTATTCGCCGGCGACGACCTCGGTGACCTAGCCGCGTTTCGAACCGTACGGGATATGGCTACGGCTGGCGTGACGGGTCTGCTCGTGTGCTCGGCGTCGAACGAGGAAGAGGCGCTCGCGGACCTGTCCGATGTCATCGTCGATGGCCCGGCTGGGCTGGCGGCGTGGCTGACTGAGCTCGCCGAGCGGCTGGAAGGCCGAGCGTGAGCGGTTCGCCTGCGACCTCGAAGAGCGCCAACAGCGTCGAGGAGCCTGCTGAGCAGCGGCGAACTCTCACGGTTCTACTGTCAGCTCAGATCTTGAGCGGCCTCGGTCTGGCGGCTGGCATCACCGTCGGCGCGCTACTCGCCGAGCAGATGTTGGGCTCGAGCCGCTTGTCCGGGCTGCCCACCGTCTTCTTCACCATCGGTTCGGCTGCTGCGGCTGTGGCCGTGGGCAGGCTCAGCCAGCGCTGGGGCCGCCGGATCGGCTTGAGCGCCGGTTACCTCACAGGTGCTCTGGGCAGCTTGGGCGTCGTGATCGCAGCGAGCATCAGCAACGTTGTCCTGCTGTTCGCATCGATGCTTGTGTACGGCGCCGGCGTCTCCACCAATTTGCAGGCCCGCTACGCAGGGGCAGATCTGGCGGCGCCCTCGCGTCGCGGCAGGGCGGTCAGCATCGTGCTTGTGGCGACGGCCGTCGGCGCGATCATCGGTCCCAACCTGGTCAGCCTGACGGGTGACTTGGCCAGCCAGGCTGGGGTGCCACGCCTGGCCGGGCCGTTCATCCTTGGGGGCGTGGCGTACGCGTCGGCTGGGCTCGTGCTCTGGCTTCTGCTGCGTCCCGATCCACTGCTCCTTGCCCGGAGCCTCGCCGCCACATCGTCCAAGGGTGGCGATGCTCGCAGCGATGGGTCAGCTGGGACTGATACTCCCGTCCGAAGCTCGTCCCAGGCGCGGCGAACCTGGTCACCGGGCGTTGCAAGCGGCGCTGGCATCATGATCATCACGCAGGTAGTCATGGTTGCGATCATGACGATGACCCCGATCCACATCGAGCATTACGGGCACAGCCTCGCGATCACCGGCGTAGTCATCGGTGCGCACGTGGCTGGCATGTTCCTACCATCACCCTTCTCAGGCTGGCTGGTCGATCGCTTCGGATTTCGTCCCATCGCCGTAGCCGCGGGAGTGATCTTGTTAGCGGCGGGCCTGCTGGCCGCGTGGGCACCCGTGGACTCGGTTGCCATGCTGCTGCTCGCCCTCGTGCTGCTCGGATTGGGATGGAACCTTGGGCTGGTCAGCGGCACCACCTTGGTTACGAACGCGGTCCCGCTCAGCACTCGTGCCCGGACCCAGGGCATGGTCGATCTCGGCATCGCCCTTGCCGGCGCTGGTGGCGGATTGAGCTCGGGATTGATCATCACGGCTTCCAGCTATGCCACGCTCACCATCGCCGGCGGAATCCTCGGTCTGTTGGTCATTCCCATCGCAGCAGTCGCACAACGGCCGCGAGCGAGGCAGGCGTTGACCCGATGAGGCAGCGTCGATTCGCGGCATCGCACGATGATCAGGCCGGTCAAATGGAAAGACTTGTGGCTGCAGCTAGCCGTGCAGGTGTGGACGACTTGCGCGTACTCGACGCGATGCGAAGGGTGCCGCGGGCTGCCTTCGTGCCGCTTGATCAGGTTGAGTTGGCGTACCACGACGAGCCCGTACGGATTCCACATGATCAGGTGACCACGCAACCATCGTTGTCGGCCCGCATGGTCCACGCGCTCCGGCTCGCTGGAACAGAGCATGTCCTCGAGGTCGGTACCGGCTACGGCTATCAAACTGCGTTGCTGGCCGTGTTGGCCTCATTCGTCACGAGTATCGAGCGGTGGCCCGATCTGGCCGAGATGGCTCGTCGGCACCTTGCGGCCCAAAAGATCAAGAACGTACGGGTCGTCGATGGCGACGGCACCGAAGGCGGCCCGTCGGACGCGCCTTACGACGCCATCGTGGTATCGGCGGCATTCCCAAAGGTCCCTGGACCGCTCGTCAGCCAGCTCAGGATCGGCGGCCGCTTGGTGCAGCCGATCGGATCCGGTGGAGCGGATCAGGTGACCGTGTTCGAGCGCAGTGCCGACGGCCTTGAATCACTCGAGATGGTGTGTCACGCCAGGTTCGTACGGCTCTACGGCCGCCATGGTTTCAGCTGAAACAACGAGACTTGCCCGGATCGCGCGGCGGCGCACGAGAACCGCGGAGTGCCCCCAGCCAGTCACGCTATCCGTCGCTGTTGTTGCATTGAGGAATGAAGAAGATCGGGTTCCTGTCGTTCGGTCATTGGACGCCGTCGCCACAGTCGCAGACACGCTCGGCCTCCGACGCACTGCTCCAGTCCATCGAGCTCGCGGTCGCGACCGAAGAGCTCGGGGCCGACGGCGCGTTCTTCCGGGTGCACCACTTCGCGCGTCAGTTGTCCTCGCCCTTTCCGTTACTCGCCGCCATCGGAGCCAGGACCAGCCGGATCGAAATCGGGACCGGCGTGATCGACATGCGTTATGAGAACCCGCTCTACATGGCCGAGGATGCCGGTGCAGCAGATCTAATCTCCGATGGACGGCTCCAGCTGGGCATCAGCCGGGGATCACCGGAGCAGGTGATCGATGGCTTTCGCTACTTCGGCTACGCGCCCGCCGAGGGCTCAGATCACGCGGCCATGGCCCGTGAGCACACTGCGGTGTTCCTCGAGGTGATCAAGGGCGAGGGGTTCGCACAGCCCAGCCCGCGGCCGATGTTCCCGAACCCGCCCGGCTTGCTGCGGATAGAGCCGCAGTCGCCAGGACTTCGCGACCGGATCTGGTGGGGTGCCGGATCCCGCCAGACGGCCGAATGGGCCGCGGAGCAGGGCATGAACCTGATGAGCTCGACCCTGCTTAGTGAGGACACCGGCGTACCATTCCACCGTCTCCAGGCCGAGCAGATCCAACGATTCCTCGACGCCTGGAAGGCCGCCGGCTACCAACGTGAGCCACGAATCTCGGTGAGCCGCAGCATCTTCCCCGTCGTCAGCGACCTTGACCGTGCGTACTTCGGCGACGCGGCTGGTAGCCAAGACCAGGTCGGTTACCTGGACGGCGGCATAGCCCGATTCGGCAAGACCTACACCGGGGAGCCGGATCAGCTCGTCAAGGAACTCTCCGAGGACGAGGCAGTCGCGGCTGCGGACACGCTTATGCTCACGGTGCCGAATCAGCTTGGAGTCGACTACAACGCGCACCTGATCGAGAGTGTGCTGCGCCACCTCGCGCCAGAGCTTGGCTGGCGCTGAGCTGCACCCTTCAGGCACCCCCGCGAACGGTAGGCTCCCCTGCCATGACCTTCAGCGAGGCCATGGAATACGTGGCCCGATTCTTCGAGGCGATCGGCGCGCTCGTGCTGGTGGTTGGGCTGTTGTTCTGTTTCATGCTTTCGATCCGTACCTACCGTCGATCGAGCGACGGTCATCGGGCCTACCAAGTGCTGCGTGAGTCTTTCGGCGGCGTCATCTTGCTTGGCATCGAGATCCTGGTCGCCGCCGATCTCGTGCGGACCGTAGCGGTCGCGACGACACTGGAGAACGTCCTGATTCTGGGTCTCATCGTGCTGATTCGAACGATCCTCAGTTTCTCACTGGAGGTCGAGATCGAAGGAGTGGCACCTTGGCGTCGGGCGATGGTCAGCGGAGCGGGTCGGATCAGGCAGGCAACGGCGAAGAGCAGCGCAGAAGTATTAAGGCCATCCAACCCGACGACTTAGACGGGACCGATCTCGGCGCAGGCGTGCGTTCACACTCGAGTGGGGCGGGCGGGACTTGAACCCGCGACCGGAGGATTATGAGTCCCCTGCTCTAACCGGCTGAGCTACCACCCCAAGGTGCCAAGCGACCAACGACTGATCGAGCCTGATGATAGCCAGGATGCTCCGCCACAAAGCTCAGGGCATATCGAGTGCGGCTCGGACGTCGTTGTCGATAGAGTCGCCGCAACCTACCGGCGCAGAAGCCAAGAAGCCAAGAAAGACAGGAGGATCCATGGCCGATCTCATCCCTGCTGAGTTTGAGGTGCTGGATCCGAGTTTTGCCGGTGTCGGAGGCGACCGCTCTGTCGCCAGGCTGTTCTCCGGTGGCCGGTGGTTGGAAGGACCGGGCTACCACCCGGCTGGCCGATTCGTGCTGTTCAGTGACATCCCCAACGATCGAATACTTCGCTATGACGAGGTGAGCGAGCGTACTGACGTCTTTCTCGCACCTGCCGGCTTCACGAACGGTCGTACGGTGGACCGGCAGGGCCGATTCGTGACCTGTCAGCATGGCGAACGCCGCGTGATCCGAACCGAGCACGACGGCTCGGTCAAAGTCTTGGCGGACTCATACAACGGTCACCGGCTGAACAGCCCCAATGATGTCGTCGAGCATTCCGACGGATCGATCTGGTTTACCGACCCGAGCTATGGAATCCATACCGACTACGAGGGCCATGAGGCCTTATCTGAGATCGGCTCGCGCAACGTTTACCGCCTTGATCCGGGCAACGGAAACCTGACCGTAGTGGTTGAGGATTTTGCCCAACCCAACGGCCTGGCATTCTCGCCTGACGAACGCCGGCTGTTCATCGTCGACAGCCAGCTGCACCACATCAGAGTGTTCAATGTTGATCATGGGACGCTAAGTGGCGGTGAATTGTTCTGTGCTGACGAGCAGGGTTACGACGGGATCCGATTTGACCATCTCGGGCGTCTCTGGGGAGCGGCTTACGACGGCCTGCATTGCTATGACCCGACTGGCTCCATGATCGGCAAACTCCGGTTGCCAGAGGTCACCGCGAACCTCACTTTCGGGGGCGGCCAGCGCAATCATCTCTACATCACCGCGACCAGTTCCCTGTACGCCCTCCGAGTCAATTTTCGAGCGGCCTCCTATCCAAGCTGACCCGGGCACCTCCCTGCGGTACTGAGATCTCATGCTCGCGGGTTGTCACCAACGACAAAGCCGCAAGCTGTAGAGTCGATAGGCGGCATCGCGCCGAGTGTTTCAGGGGGAAGCTACTTGTGCTGCAAATGTTCGCTCGCACGGTAAGGGTAGTTGGAGTAGTCACACCGTCCGAGGCTCGGCTGCTCGGCGTCGTCACACTGTCCATGGTTGGGTTGATCCTGCTTTCGACATTTGTGGATCCTCCGCAGTGGCTTCAGATGGTCGCTCTCTTCATCCATCTGATCTCCCTCGTAGTCGGCTTCGGCTCAGTGCTCGCAGTCGACTGGTGCGGACTGCTCTCCCTATCTCGCCGAGTAACCATCGGCGATGTGCTGCTCACCGCCGAACGGATGACGCCCCTGATCTGGATTGGGCTCACCGGTCTTACCGCCAGCGGCGTATTGCTCAAGCCGGATCTGAGTTCGTGGCTCGTCGTGGTCAAGCTTTGCTGTGTGCTCGGAGTGGGCATCGTCGGAGTGCTTGCCTTATCGACGAGCCGTCTCATGGAGCGTCAGATGCCGACCCCTTCGCGGACGCTGATACACCGCGGCATGGTGCTCGCGGGCGCCTCGCAGACCTTCTGGTGGACGGCTGTGATCATCGGCTTCCTGACGAACGAACGGCCACAGTGATCCGTCTGATGACGTACAAAGGTGCCGCACGAGGTTGGGCCGGGTGAGCGAGGAGGCCTCTGCCACCCGTCTCACAATCGATCAATATCTGACGGCGATACGTGCTGCAGCTGAACGGCTCCGCGATCAGGCTGCCAATGCAGGGATGACTGCGGCAGTTCCAAGCTGCCCTGGGTGGGACGTCGCTGCCCTAGTCGCGCATCAGGGCATGGTGCATCGCTGGGCATCAGCGAACCTATCCGGAGATTCCGATCATCGTACGGAGGACTCCGAAGTTGCCGCCGGGCTGGCGCCTGACCTCCTCGCGTGGTTTGACGAAGGTGTTCACGCATTGACCAAGACCCTCACCGAAGCCCCCGATGATCTT
>DASRJV010000332.1:0-4521 GCA_035649295.1 Propionibacteriaceae bacterium | reverse complement strand
TGGCTGTGCTGCGAAACGACCCCTCGCGGTGGCTGAACGCCCCCGCGTTGGCTAAACGCTACGACTGCGACCAGGCCCGATCCTCGGGGAGCTGACCAGTCACAACGTAGATGATCCTTCGGCCCATGGATGCTGCGTGGTCGGCGATGCGCTCGTAGTAGCGACCAAGCAGGGCGACGTCTACCGCCGCCTCCACACCGTACGCCCAGTCGTCGCTGAGCATCACCCGGAACTGCGTGCGCCGCAGCTCATCCATCTCCTCGTCGCGAGCTCGCAGCTCTTGTGCGCTTTGGATGTTGCGGTCATTCAAAGTCTGCCCGGCCGTGATCACCATCTTCTCCGCGACATCGCCCATCCGTACGAAGTTGGGTCGCAACGTCTCCGGCACGGCGGTCTCGGGATAGCGGAGCCTGGCGATCTTGGCGATGTGAGCGGCGAGATCACCCATGCGCTCCAGCTCGGTCACCATCCGCAGCGTCGCAACGATCGTCCGCAGCTCGCCTGCGACCGGCGCCTGACGGGCCAGCAGCGAGAATGCCCGTCCTTCGATCTCGGCTTGCTTGGCGTCGATGAGCTCATCCTCGCTGATCACCTGTTCAGCGAGGTGGATATCCGCTTCGAGCAGCGATGTCGTCGCCGACCGAACCGCCGATGAGACGACCTGGGCCATGTGCACGAGGTCCGCAAGGACATCGTCCAGCTGTTCCCGGTAGGAGTCCCGCATGAGTTGTGTCCGCATCTGTCGGTGGGCTTCAGCACCAATAACCATATGCGGCACCCCTACACCGAATAGTGCGGGTGGTTAACGGATCGTGAACATGTGCCAAACGCTTGAGGGCCGGAGGCGATACCTGTTGGTCAGCTGGACCGATGGCGCTTGACAGCCCCCTAGTATCTTCGTGTGAACCCGATTGGGCTCGCTATCGCGGCGCTTGTCGTCGGCCTTGCGATCGGTGTGCTTCTTGCGTGGGCTGTGCTTCGGACACGGCGCGAGGAGCCAAGTCCGACCTTCGATGTCGCCGAGCCGGTGGTTCCGGTTGGCGTGGCGGAGGTGCTCTCGGTGCTGCCATCTTCCGGCATCGTGGTCGGTCCCCACGACGAGGTGCTCGAGGCAACGGCGACCGCGAGAACTCTTGGCCTGGTCCGAGGCAGTCGGATCGCGGTACCGGAGCTTCTCCAACTCGTGCGCAGCGTACGACGTGACGGCGATGGTCGCATGGTCGACCTTCAGATCAGCCGAGGCATTCGCGTCGCCTCCACCTACCTCACGGCTCGCGTAGCTCCACTGGACGAGAGCCTGATCCTCATCCTGGCGGACGACCAAACCGCGGCTCGGCGGATAGAGGAAACCCGTCGTGACTTCGTCGCCAACATCAGCCACGAGCTCAAGACTCCGATCGGGGCGATCTCGCTACTGGCCGAGGCGGTGGAGGATGCGGCCGAGGACCCCGACGCGGTCCGCAAGTTCGCCAGCCGGATGGGTATCGAGTCGGCGCGGCTGAGCGATCTCGTTAGCCAAATAATCGATCTGTCGAGACTCCAGGCCGACGATCCGCTGGTAAATCCTGACGTCGTTGACGTTGATGAGGTGCTGACCGACGCTGTCGAAAGACGACGTATGGACGCGGAACGGAAGCAGATCACCCTGACCGTGGCAGGGGTTGCAGGAACCCGCGTACTGGGTAGCGCTCGTCAGCTCGGCGTGGCGGTCGGAAACCTGGTTGAGAACGCCATGGTCTATTCCGACCCCGGAGCGCGCGTCGTCGTCGCGGCGCACGTGCAAGCCAGAAGTGACGATGACTACATCGAGATCACAGTCTCAGACAACGGAATCGGCATTCCGGCGGCCGAGCTCGAGCGGATCTTCGAGCGCTTCTACCGCGTCGACTACGCCCGAAGCCGGGCCAACGGGGGGACTGGACTTGGTCTTGCGATCGTCAAGCACATAGCGGCGATCCACGGCGGTGAGGTCTCTGTGTGGAGCCAGGTCGGCCGGGGATCAACTTTCACCATCAAAATTCCCGCGCACTTGCACGACATTGCGCCAGCGGGGACGGAGCACGCCACCTCGCCCAACCGCCAGCGGCCGCCGTATCAGCTCAGCAATGAACGTCAGGAGATCATCCAATGAGCAGGGTGCTTGTGGTCGAGGACGAGGAGTCGTACCGCGAAGTCCTGTCCTACATGCTCTCCAAGGAGGGCTTTGAGGTGATCGAGGCACCAGATGGTGCCACCGGGATCGCCCAGTTTGATCGGCATGGCGCTGACATCGTGTTGCTCGACTTGATGATGCCTGGTCTGTCCGGGACGGAGGTGTGCCGCCAGCTGCGGCTGCGCGGTGCAGTGCCGGTGATCATGCTCACCGCGCGCGATGGCGAGGTCGACAAGGTCGTGGGCCTCGAGCTTGGCGCGGACGATTACGTCACCAAGCCGTTCAGCCACCGGGAGCTGGTGGCGCGGATCCGTGCGGTGCTCCGCCGCGGGCACGAAACCGAGCTGGTGCCAGACGTCATCGAAGCGGACGGGGTCCGCATGGATGTCGAGCGACATGAAGTATCCGTCAATGGTCAACGGATCAAGCTGGCTCTCAAGGAGTTCGAGCTACTGGAAATGCTGCTCCGCAACGCTGGCCGGGTATTGACCCGCTCCCAGCTGATCGACCGGATCTGGGGCGCGGATTACGTCGGTGACACCAAGACTCTGGACGTCCACATCAAGCGGCTCCGCACCAAGATCGAACCGGATCCGGCCAATCCGCGACATCTGATCACCGTGAGGGGCCTCGGCTACAAGTTCGAGGCTTGAGCGGTCTCGCGTCAGACGCTGGGTGTGGGTGTTGGCTTGAGCGACACGTACTGACCCTCATTGCCATCGACGACCGGGACGCGCAAGGTCACTTCACCTGCGTTCTGAAACGCCAGCGTCACTATCGCGTCAAGACCTGCCATCAGGTCGGCGCTCTTTACGGTAATCGGCGCCTGATCTGTCAGCACCACCTGCGCGCCGTTCGCGATCGAAACCGTGTTCGGGATCGTGCCAGTGAATGGAGCGCCTTCGGTGTCATCCACCTTGATGGGTGTGCCGCTGACAGCCGTCAACGCATCGCGGTCGGCCGTCACGATTGAGCCCGAAACGATACCTTCGCCGGGTGCAAAACTGATGATGGCGAGGTTGCGGACATGCACGACCTTGTTGGGATTTGCCGGGTCTCCAACGTCGATGTTGATGCCCTCGGCCGGCGTATAGGGCTTGTTTGTCTGTACGTCCATTCCGCATGCCCCGGCCACCAGTAGCAGGCCGATGACGAGAAGCAAGCTGGCACCGCCCCGCCGGGCCAGGCCACCCGCCTCGGCCCTGAACCTCACGCGGCCTGCTCGACTTGCTCGACTCGGGTTCCATGACACGATGGCCGACTCCTGCCTGGCGAGGGGATACTTTGCGATGCAGCCTATCGACACCTTCGCGGTTCGCGCATGCATCGGCGAAGCGCCATTTTTGCAGCTGCTTGCGCAGTGCTTGATTGTTCGCTCCGCTCGCGAGGATCGCGCTTGCGACCCTGAGCTTGCTGTGAATCCGCCGCCGTCGCGTCGCTCGCAGCGGAAGAACCCCGCGATTTCGGACGATCGCAGCTGAGTTCATCAAGTCAGTGACCCAGCACACACTGAAGGCACATTGCGACCCGGTTTGTCAAGCCCAACACCACCGCGATACTGCCCTCTGGCTAGCGCAAACGCTGCAAAACCGAGGGTGCCACCGTGCTAAACTTGGTTGCGCGAAAGGGGTACAAAACAATATGACCTTTACAGTCGGCGAAACGGTGGTCTACCCCAATCATGGGGCCGCCGTCATCGAGGACATCGAAACCCGGCAGATCAAGGGTGAAGACAAGCTCTATCTCGTACTGAGAATTGTTGGCCAGAGTGATCTCGTAGTCCGCGTACCTGCATGCAACTTGGACCTGGTTGGAGTCCGTGATGTTGTGGACGCTGACGGTTTGGAAAGAGTCTTCGGTGTTCTTCGCGCACCCCATACCGAGGAGCCGACCAACTGGTCGCGCCGGTACAAAGCCAATCTCGAGAAGCTTCACTCCGGCAATGTGCTGAAGGTTGCCGAGGTTGTCCGCGACCTCTGGCGCCGCGAGCGCGAGCGCGGCCTGTCTGCCGGCGAGAAGCGCATGCTTGCCAAGGCTCGGCAGATCCTGGTCTCCGAGCTCGCTCTTGCGGAGCGTGTCGAGGAGAACAAAGCCGAGGTCCTGCTTGACGAGGTCCTTGCTTCCTGACTTCGCCGGCCCCTTTTCGCACCGGAATCGGAATCGACGTTCATCGGCTGGCACCAGGTCGGCCGATGAATGTTGCTTGTCTGCTCTTTGATGACGAGGTGGGTCCCCACGGTCACTCCGATGGTGACGTCGTCGCCCACGCTGCCTGTGATGCATTGTTGAGCGCCGCGGGCCTCGGTGACCTTGGCAGCAACTACGGAACGAGCGACCCGGAGTGGTCCAATGCCCCAGGTGCAGCCTTT
>DASRJV010000331.1:0-2291 GCA_035649295.1 Propionibacteriaceae bacterium | reverse complement strand
AGTCGAAGGGTGGTGGCCCACGAGGCCACGAAGGCAACGGTGATCGCAAGGGAGATCAGCAGCATCATTCCGGGTTGACGCTGCTTGATCTCGCTCCACGCGCCGGTCAGGAAGGGTGCGCCGCCGTAGAAGAAGATCGCCGTACCCAGCACTGGCGAGACCCATGGCACCCAGGGACCTGCCGGCAGTGGGTAGCCCAGCAGATCGGAGAACATCATGCTGAAGCCAACGACCGGAAGGGCCAACACCGCGGTTATCAGGAATCGGCGGCGAAACTGCGCAGCATGGCTGCCTCGGCCGTCGCCATGGTGCTCGTGGTGGGCCATTGCATGCTCCGCGTGGTGGGCTTCGGCGTGTCCCGCCATAGGTCTAGACGCCATGACTCCTCGCTGAATATCCTGAGCCACAATACCCTGAGGGGGTATATAAAGCTTACGGTGGCGCGAACCATCCGCTCGGTTGAGGTATTCCCACCACAACAGGGCTTCGTTACAATCGAATGCACGTTCGACCTCGGACTGATCTAGGGCTGCGCGTCTGGAGGTGACCATGTTCGAAGGATTCACCGACGATGTGGTCGATCTCGGGGATGTAAAGCTTCGCGTGCGGTTCGGTGGTGACGGTCCGCCATTGCTTCTGATCCATGGTCATCCCAGAACATCGGCTACTTGGCATCGGATCGCCCCACGCTTGGCCGCGGCCGGCTTTACCGTGGTGTGTCCGGACCTGCGCGGCTATGGGCGCTCGAGCAAGCCGAGGATCCGAGATGATCATCGTCAGCAGGCAAAGCGGGCAGCCGCCGATGATCTTGCGGCGCTGATGGCACAGTTGAACCTTGATCAGTTCGCGGTGGTCGGACATGATCGAGGAAGTCACGTCGCCTTTCGGCTGGCTATGGACCATCCGAGTCAGGTCGCCCGGCTCGTGATCATCAACGCGGTGCCCATCATCGAGGCACTGGAACGCTGCGACGCCCGTGTCGCGGAGCGCTGGTTTGAGTGGTTCTTCTACGCCCAACCTGAAACGCCGGAACGCGTGATCTCCGCTGATCCAGTGGCCTGGTATCGGCCCGATGCCCAACTGATGGGTGAAGAGAACCATGCCGAACTTGTTGACGTGATCAACAACCCCGAGACCGTACGTGCCATGCTCGAGGACTATCGCGCTGGATTGAGCGTTGATCGCGAGGCGGACCGCGCCGACCGGCTCGCCGGACGCACCCTCGGATGCCCAACGCTTGTCTTGTGGTCTGATCGCGGCGACGTCGAACTCCTCTTCGGCGATCCGCTGGCCATGTGGAAGTCCTGGGCTGAGGACCTCCGTGGCGCCTCCATCGCTTCCGGCCATCACATTGCAGAGGAAAACCCCGATGCTCTGGTGAGTGCGCTCACCGACTTTCTTGTCGGCTCCAGTGCGCAGCCGCCCCTCCTAGAGGTCGGTGAGGTTACTCCAGGTAGTCGCCCGTCATAGGCGCCCGTCATAGGATTGCCCGGACCCAGCATAAATCTGCCGACATTTTGGCGAGGATTCATGCATCCTTACGTACGTGTCCTGATTCGGGGGGCGGATCGGAACTGAAACAGAGGGGAAAGTCATGAGAACGGCCTATCGAGTCCTCGCGTTTGCCATCGCTGCGCTGGTAGCAGTCCAGGCGGCTGCGATCGGATACGCGGTCTTTGCGCAGCTGAGCTGGATCGAGAACGGCGGCACCATCGACAAGGCCTCGATCGAGTCGGCACCGGGGACCAGTGCTTACATCTTCCACGCCTTGGACGGCGGCGTGGTCTTGCTGTTGGCGCTGGCGTTGCTCGTGATCTCGTTCTTCGCCAAAATTCCGCAGGGTGTCAGATGGGCAGTGATCGTCTTGGTCTGCACCATCGTCCAGATCGCCCTGGGCACCTTGTCGCATATGTTGTCCGCGATCGGCGCGGTGCATGGTGCGGTCGCGTTGGTCCTCTTCGGAGTCGCGGTTATGGCAGCGATGCGCGCGCGCAAGCCGGCTCCTGTCGCTGAGGAGCCCGTAACGGCAGACGTCGCGTAGCCACCGACGTCCATCGTGGCCGGGCGCTCCACCCGCGTACGGCTTGTCCTCTCGGTAGCTGCCGCACTCGTGATTGTGGTGCCGCTCGCCTGGTTGTGGCAGGCCAGCTTGGTGGGCAAGAGCTACTCCGTGACGGACATGGGCTATCTCGACTACGGCGGTGGCCCTGCCGGCAGCCATGATCACGGCCCGCAGGGTCGCTCAGTCAGCGACATTGTGGTCAGCGATGCCCGCAAGGCCGATGTTCGTG
>DASRJV010000330.1:0-7761 GCA_035649295.1 Propionibacteriaceae bacterium | reverse complement strand
CTCCAGGCCGACTGCCAGTGCCACGCCTGCGCCCAAGCCCAGCGCCCGTCAGAGGTTTCAAGCGAAATTGCCGCGGGGTGGTCGTGAGGTATTTCCGCGTTATCGCCTCGTGGGCTATGCCGGCGTGACCGGTGCCTCGACTCTCGGTAGGCTCGGGACCGGCCCGCTGGACCAGCGGGTCGCCGAGATCGAAAGTCGAGCAAAGCCGTACGCCGCCGGCCGGGAGATCTTGCCGGTTGTCGAGGTGATCGCCGCTGTCGTGCAGGGCAGTGCCGGCCGTGACGGCAAGTACCGGGTGCGCCTCACAGATGCCCAAATTGACAAGTACCACAAGGCCGCGCGCAAGCATCGAGCCGTGATGCTGCTCAATCTCCAGCCAGGTCGATCAGAGTTCATCACCGAGGCTAAGGCGTTCGAGAAGTGGCTCAAACAGCCAGATGTCGGCCTCGCGTTGGACCCCGAATGGGCCATGGATCGAGGTCAACGTCCAGGTGGTGTGTACGGGCATACGACCGGCGCCGAGCTTGACGAGGCTGCCCGTTATCTGGCCGGTATGGTCAAGCGGTACGACCTTCCCGAAAAGGTGATGGTCTATCACCAGGTCGCCCGCAGCGTGGTACGCCGGGAGTCCGGACTGAAAGCCCACGACGGTGTGGTCGTGATCAAATCAGTGGACGGACTGGGGCATCCGGGGCCCAAGAAAAACACCTACCGAGTGGTCAACAAGAGCACCCCGAAGTTCGTACACGCCGGTTTCAAGCTGTTCTTCACCGAGGATCGTCGACACGGCGGCCGGCTCATGACTCCGCGAGAAGTGCTCGCTCTGAAGCCGCGTCCTGAATACGTGCTGTACGAGTAGGCCGGCAAACTCCTCCACGTAGCAGTCAGCCTCGGCTGAGGCAGAATGGCCGGCATGACCAACCAAACCCTCTGGCTCACTGGCGATCGCGAGGCCGACGCCCTGCTCTCCAATGACGACAACGCGCTGCTCATTGGAATGGTCCTCGACCAGCAGGTCCCGATGGAGAAGGCGTTCAGCGGGCCCTTGGTGATCGCGCAGCGAATGGGCGGACGATTGGACGTTGCCAAAATTTCCGCGATGAGCGAAGAGGAGTTCGTCGAGCTGTGCTCCCAACGACCGGCGATCCATCGATTCCCGGCGGCCATGGCCAAGCGCATCCACCAGGTTTGTCGGGTGCTTGCGGACGATTATGACGGACAGGCAACAAATGTCTGGAAGGATGCTCGCTCCGGCGCGGAGGTCAAAGCAAATCTGGCCCGGCTACCTGGGTTTGGTCCTGACAAGGCAGCGATCTTCACTGCGGTGCTCGGCAAGCTGCGTGGAGTGACGCCAGAAGGCTGGCGGGATGCGGCGGGCTACTACGGTGAGCCCGACACATTCCGTTCGGTTGCCGACATCGTCGACTACGACTCGCTGCAGAAAGTCCGGGAGACCAAGAAGTCCGTCAAGGCGGCCAAGAAGGAGATGTCCGGATAGCGGAGACCCGGGCCGGGGCCAGAGCGTGATCATGCTCCCGGCTGGGTAAGACCTGGTTGTGACCAGTATCGAGGCAACCGGAAAGCGGTCGATCTCAGAGGTCAGACGCAGCCGGCCTTACCACGCACTGGTCGCTGTTGGACTGGTGAGTTACGGCTTGCTGCATCTCATCATCGCCTGGATCGCGCTGCAGCTTGTCTTCGGAAAGCGGGCTGAGGCCTCACCCGAAGGCGCCTTGAGTCAGGTGAGCGGGCAACCGCTCGGAGGTGTGCTGCTCTGGATCATGGCGGTCGGACTTTTCACGCTCACGGTCTGGCAGGCAGTCGAGGCGACCATCGGACGTGATGAGCCGGGCCGGGACGGGCGGAAGCGGCGGCGATTGGCCTCAGCCGGTCGGGCCGTCGTTTATCTGGCCCTCGGAGCGCTGGCAGTGGGGGTTGCCATGCGGGCAGCATCTGGCTCTGGTCAAGGTGAGGAGACGGTCAGCGCCAAGCTGATGTCGGTTCCTTTTGGACAGGTGTTGGTCGCTGCCGTCGGTGGCGTAGTGATCGGCATCGGGATCGCGCAAATCGTGAAGGGCGTGAAGCAGAACTTCACCGAAGATCTTGATCGCGGCGTTCCGAGTTCGGTTCGGCGGCTCGGCATTGTGGGCTACTGCGCCAAAGGGGTAGCGCTTGGCATTATTGGAGGGCTGTTCGTCTGGGCGGCAGTCACGTACGACCCCGACAAGGCAGGCGGAATGGATGCCGCGCTTTCGACGATTCGCGACCAGCCGTTTGGCTCAGTGCTGCTGGCCATCATGGCTGTCGGGCTCGCATGCTTTGGCGTCTACTGCTTCTTCTGGGCGAGAATGGCGCGCTACTGACCCTCGAACTGACGGCGCAGCTTTGGAGGCGCCTTGATCAGCCACGAATCAGTGATCAACTCCCGCAGCTCGTCATGATCAATCTTGTCCAGGTCCACGAGCACCGCCGGGTATCCGTCGTAGTGCGGCGTCGTGAAGTAGGCGTCGGAGCCTGAGCTCAGCAGCGCCTCTTTCTCGCCGAGATCGAGACGAAGACAACCAGGCCGCCCTCGGCCTCGGTCCGGAGCCGCAGGAATCCCTTTCCGGCCACCTTGTACGCGGGCGTCTGATACCACTGCTCCTCGGTCGTTCCGGGTAGTGACAAAGCGATAGCGCGTACGTCGTCTTCGGTGGCCATCAGCCGACCGCTCGCCGGCCGCACATACCTGCCTGGACGGTCTCGTGCGATCTGGCCGGCGACTCGCCGTATAAGGAGACACGGTGCGCGCCCAAACGCTGGCTACGATTCTCGCGGGCAGGGTGGGGAAGCGCCTGATCGGGCTGTAACAGTGTCCTTCGTGGCGCCATAGTTCGACCATACGGCAGCCGACGCGGCAAGCCCCTCGGGGCGCCGAGGTACCCGTACTTGCCGAAGAGGAGGTTCGGCTGGGTGTGATCGATGGTGGAGCGCACGATCTCTGGCAACTTCCCGTGGACCTGGATTGGGTAGCCACTGTGCTCGAAGCTGATCCGATCAGGTGTCAAGGCGCTTTCTTGGACCTTCAGACCGGTGAGGTCATTCCCTGCCTCCCGACCGACACCGACTTGACTGGCGATGTTGGGGCCGCAAATCGAGGGGCCGAGCCGGAGCGCTGGCTCTTCCTGCCTTGCCTCGGTTCCCGAGCGGTGCGACAGGACATGGCTGACTTTGCGGCCATGATCAAGTACCGGCCTATGCGGCAACGGATAGAAGAGGCCATCGAGGGTCTCGGAGCATTTCACCGGTTTCGTGATCTGATCTATGCCGAAGGGCTGGCCTCAGACTGGCACGCGTTTTCCGATCAACGGCGTATTGAACGGGCCCGGGATTTCCTCGCCGAGTTGGGCGTGCGGGTGCCAGCGTCGTGATGCCCTGACGCTGCCAGGATTTCCAAGATCAACTAGTGGGGGAGAGCGGTTAGTACATGATCAACACCGGATCGGAGAGGCCGATCGGCTATTGGCTCAAGGAGCTGGACCGCCTCATCGATCAGCAGTTCGAACGACAGCTCGAGGAAGCGGGGCTGTCCCGCCGCCAGTGGCAGCTGCTCAATCTGCTCGAAGACGGTCCGCGATCGATTCCTGAACTCGAGTCTGAGCTGGAACCGTTCCTCCAGGACGATCCAGACGATCTCAGCGAAGCAATATCGGGACTTGTCATTCGAGGCTGGGCTGACTCCCAGGACAACGTCGTCACCCTGACCGAGACCGGGCGTGCGCAATTTGGGCGCGTCAAGACAAAGGTCGCCGAGCTCCGTCAAGACTTGATGATCGGCATATCGGCTGATGAGTATCGGGCAACCATTGACGTTCTCGCCAGGATGGCTGCCAACCTCGCATCGAGCACCTAGAGACCCTGGCCCTGCCTGGATCCACTGGCGCTTGTCACTGATGGCATGGGACGCCAGCGGCGCTACGCAACTCCGGCGCGACGTGGCACGATGTCCAAGGTGACAAGCACACCGGCCCAGGAGCAGCACCTGCGCGACCTCGCGCGGCTGCGTCGCGTTCGCGACCGGATCGACCGGGAGTATGCGCAGCCACTGGACGTCGAGGCACATGTCGGCCGGGCACCTCAGCCGACAATTCCGGCTCGCCTATGGCGAGTCGCCGTACAGCTATCTGATGACGCGGCGCATCGAACGCGCGATGGCGCTGCTGCGTCGTGGCGACCTCAGTGTCACCGAGGTCTGTTTCGCGGTCGGCTGCTCGTCATTGGGCACCTTCAGCACTCGATTCACCGAGTTGGTCGGTGTACCGCCCAGCGTCTATCGGGACCAGGAGGCGCGCGCGACGGCGGGGATGGCGCCGTGCGTCGCGAAGAAGGTGACCAGACCGATCAGGAATCGAGAAGCGCCGGCCGCCGAGCCGCAACTAGCGTGACTGCCATGGACATCACCATTCACGCGAGCTTCCTTCCGCACACCGACCCGGACGCTTCCCTGGCCTTCTATCGCGACACGCTCGGCTTCGAGATCCGCAATGACGTCGGATACGGCGGGATGCGCTGGATCACAGTCGGCCCCGCCGACCAGCCCGACACGTCCATCGTCCTGCATCCGCCGGCCATCCCCGGCATTACTGAAGACGAGCGCCGCACCATCCTCGAGCTCATGGCCAAGGGCAGCTACTTCGGCGTCAATCTGGCCACCGCCGACCTCGACAGCACCTTCGCGAAGCTGGAGGGCAGCGGCGCCGAGGTCGTCCAGGAGCCGACTGAGCAGCCGTACGGCGTCCGCGACTGCGCGTTCCGCGATCCTGCCGGCAACCTGATTCGCATCCAAGAGCGGCGCGAAGAGGAATCTCTTATTGGGCGAAATGGGACCGGGGAGAGCCTGCACAGGAGTGAGCGATGAGCGCGAAGAAGGCCACGCAGAAGTCCGCCAAGACCACCACTGCGGTCGACCAGACACCCGAGGGATGGACGGACGACGAGCGAGCCGCAATGAAGGAGCGCGCCCAAGAGGTGAAGGGGGCCGGACGTCGCGGGGCGGGCGCGGACAAGCCGGATGGCGAACGCGACATACTCGCAAAGATCGCCGAGATGGCGGAACCGGATCGCGTCATGGCCGAGCGGATTCATGCGGTCATCAAAGCCAGCGCGCCAGAGCTCTCGCCGAGACTGTGGTACGGGATGCCCGCGTATGCCATGGGCGGCAAGGTCGTCTGCTTCTTCCAACCAGCGCAGAAGTTCAAGTCGAGGTACGCAACGTTCGGCTTCAACGACGACGCGAACCTCGACGAAGGCACCATGTGGCCGACCTCCTTCGCGCTGACGAAGTTGACCGCCGTCGAAGAGGCAAAGATCGGCGAGCTCGTGAAGAAAGCGGTGAGCTGAGGACAGCTCCTGGACCCCTCCCTTTGGCCAATCAGCTACGGCCGAGCCGCCTGACGCGCCCGCGACGTGATTAAACGCGCCCTCAAAGCTTCACACAACGACCGCCTAATAGATGGAGAAACGATGAGCATGGCCACGACGACGGACACGCAGTCACCTGCACTGCACGTTGCCGACAGCCACGACTTGATTCGCGTGCATGGCGCGCGCGAGAACAACCTCAAGAACATCAGCATCGAGATCCCGAAGCGCCGGCTAACGGCATTTACCGGCGTCTCCGGCTCGGGCAAGAGCTCGCTGGTATTCGACACGATCGCCGCGGAGTCGCAGCGGCTGATCAACGAGACTTACAGCGCGTTCGTCCAGGGATTCATGCCGACGCTGGCCCGGCCAGAGGTCGACTTCCTCGATGGCCTCACGACGGCCATCCTCGTAGACCAGGAGCGGATGGGCTCCAACCCCCGCTCGACCGTCGGCACCGCCACCGACGCCAACGCGCTGCTTCGGATTCTGTTCAGTAAGCTCGGGCAGCCGCACATCGGGCCGCCCACGGCCTTCTCGTTCAACGTCCCGAGGCGGACGGCTACCGGGTCGATGACCGCCGACAAGGGCGCGGGCGAACGGCTGGTGGTACGTAACGCCGTTTACCACGGCGGCATGTGTCCACGCTGCGAAGGCATGGGCTCGGTCACCGACTTCGACCTGACGGCGCTCTATGACGACACCAAATCGCTCAACGAAGGCGCCCTCACTGTTCCCGGGTACAGCATGGACGGCTGGTACGGCCGCATCTTCAGCGGCAGCGGCTACTTCAATATGGATAAGCCAATCCGGAAGTTCACCAAGAAGGAGCTGCGCGATCTGCTCTACCGGGAGCCCACCAAGATCAAGGTCGAGGGGATCAACCTGACCTATGAGGGTGTAATCCCCAAGATCCAGAAGTCGATGCTCTCCAAGGATGTCGATGCGATGCAGCCGCATATCCGCGCGTTCGTGGAGCGGGCAGTGACGTTCACAACATGTCCCGATTGCGACGGTACGCGGCTCAGTGCCGAAGCTCGGTCATCGACGATCAAGGGAAAGAACATCGCCGACGTCTGCGCGATGCAGATCACCGACTTTGCTGAGTGGGTGCGAGGTCTCGACGAGCCATCCGTGACGCCCCTGCTCGCTGGGCTGCAACACCTTCTCGATTCGTTCGCGGAGATCGGGCTGGGCTACCTCTCGCTCGACCGGCCGGCAGGCACCCTGTCAGGGGGAGAGGCCCAGCGCACCAAAATGATCCGCCACCTCGGCTCATCGCTCACCGACGTCACTTATGTCTTCGACGAACCGACGATCGGGCTCCACCCTCATGACATCCAGCGCATGAACGACCTGCTGCTCCAGCTGCGCGACAAGGGCAACACCGTTCTTGTCGTGGAGCACAAGCCGCAGGTGATCGCGATCGCCGACCACATCGTCGATCTCGGCCCGGGAGCGGGCGCGGCTGGTGGTGAGGTCGTGTTCGAGGGCACGCTCGAAAGTCTGCGGACCAGCCGCACGATCACCGGGCGACATCTGGACTACCGCGCCTCCGTTAAGAAGGACGTGCGTACGCCGTCGGGGAGGCTGGAAGTGCGCGGCGCCAGCACCCATAACCTGAAGGAAGTCGACGTCGATATTCCACTCGGCGTGCTGGTCGTGCTGACCGGTGTCGCCGGCTCGGGCAAGAGCTCTCTGATTGAGGATTCGGTGGCCGGCCGGACCGGGGTGGTCGTGATCGACCAAGGCGCGATCCGCGGTTCACGCCGGAGCAACCCGGCGACGTACACCGGCCTGCTGGAGCCGATTCGCAAAGCGTTCGCGAAGACCAACGGCGTGAAGCCGGCGCTCTTCAGTTCCAACTCGGAGGGCGCCTGTCCCACCTGCAACGGCGCGGGCGTCATCTACACCGAGCTGGGCATCATGAACACCGTCGAGTCCACGTGCGAGGAGTGCGAGGGGAAACGCTTCCAGGCGTCGGTGCTGGAGTACACCCTCGGCGGCCGGAATATCGCCGAGGTGCTCGCGATGCCGGTGACCGAGGCGCTCGAGTTCTTCGACGAGGGCGAAGCACGCACGCCGGCCGCCCACAAGGTTCTCGAGCGACTCGCCGACGTCGGGCTCGGTTATGTCAGCCTGGGCCAGCCGTTGACGACGCTGTCCGGCGGCGAGCGGCAGCGGCTCAAGCTGGCCGCCCAGATGGGCGAGAAAGGCGACGTCTACATCCTCGACGAGCCGACCTCCGGCCTGCACCTCGCCGACGTCGAGCAGCTGCTCGGCCTGCTGGACCGGCTCGTCGACTCCGGCAAGTCGGTGATCGTCATCGAGCACCACCAGGCGGTCATGGCGCACGCCGAC
>DASRJV010000329.1:0-2407 GCA_035649295.1 Propionibacteriaceae bacterium | reverse complement strand
TCATCGTCGAGGTATCCGTTGGGATCCCATAACAGGTTTCCCGACGCTGTCTGGACCAGCAGTGCACGCTGGCCGATCCCGACCGACGGTTTGATCGTGATGGCATGCAAACCGGGCTCGACTTCAGCAACCGTTCCCTTGTGCCCGGCAGCGGCCAGCTCCTCCAAGGTGGTCCACTGCTGACCGGTCGGCCGCACATATTGCCGCTCATCGCTGCAAATCGCACAGACAGCGGCCGGTTCATCGGTGTCGGGCTGCTCGACGGCGCAGGTACGGCAGATTGAGACAGGCACGATTCCTCCAGGGGTTGCGGACTGCGTTCCAGTCAAGCCTGCCTCCTCTATCACCGGATGCAACACGGCACCGTCGACAAGATCACGTAATGTCGCGGGCATGAAGTCTGTTGTCTACTCACGCACCGGCGACCCATCGGTTCTCCAGCTCGTCGATCGCCATGTCATCGAGCCGGCGCCTGGCGAGGTCCGTGTCCGCATCGTCGTCTCCGGTGTCAACCCAACTGACTGGAAGTCCCGCCTCGGCTCCGGCGACGGTGCGGCGCCGCCGTTCCCTGAGGTAACTCCGAACCAAGACGGTGCCGGTGTCATCGATGCAGTCGGGGCGGGCGTCGCCGACCTTGCTGTGGGGGATCGCGTCTGGGTCTACCTCGCTGGGCACCAGCGGCCCACCGGGACTGCCCAGGAGTACACGAACCTACCGGCAGTCCGGGTGGTACGCCTTCCGGAAGGCACGAGCTTCGACGTCGGCGCCAGTCTCGGAGTACCGGCGATGACCGCTCACCGCGCCCTGACAGTGTCGGAGGACGGCCCGGCGCGGCTGCATCCCGGCGCCTTGGCCGGCAAAGTGGTGCTGGTCGCCGGAGGCGCGGGTGCGGTCGGTCACGCCGCCATCCAGCTCGCGCGCTGGGCTGGTGCCACGGTCCTGACAACCATCTCCAGCCCAGCCAAAGCCGCGCTGGCGACTGCGGCCGGCGCCCACCATGTCATCAACTACCGCGATGAGGACGCAGCAAAGGCAATGGAGAAGCTCTCGCCGGACGGCGTCGACCTCGTGGTCGAGGTCGCGATCGGGACCAACTCGCAGCTCAACCTCAGCGTGATCAAGCCTCGCGCGTCCATCGCCATCTATGCCAACGACGGCGGCAGCGAGTTCATGCTCAACGTCAGACAGAACATGATCAAGAACGTGCGGTACCAATTTGTGCTGCTCTACACGGTCGGTGACGCCGCGCTGGCGGCTGCCGTGGAAGACATCACACTCGCCCTCGTCGACGGAGCGCTGCCCGTCGGAGAAGACGCGGGCCTGCCGCTGCACCGGTTCCCGCTCGCCGAGGCAGCAGATGCACACCAAGCCGTCCAAGACGGCGCGGTCGGAAAAGTGCTGATCGACATGTCCTGAGACGCTGTGGGCTCGGACGGCAAGGTGCCGCGCATCGTCGCGGTCGAGTCGTCGCACGCTCACGGACCGAGGCTATTCAGGCGGCTGACAGCTATCGCTCCGCAATACTGCCGAGGACGGGTTTGAGGTCGACGATCGGCGTCCCGTCGATGGCCTCGAGTCCGCTGACGTGCAGGCGTCCCTCATCCATGTCGAGGACGCGTACGCGATGCAGGCCAATCGGATTGGGCCTGCTCGCGCTTCGAGTGCTGAAGACACCCTGCTCGGGTCGGCTCAGGTCTCCGCGAGGATGCACCGTCAAGATGCTGCGATCAGCCTCGTGCAACCACGTCAGCACAATGACCTCGTCGCCGACGGCAGTGCCATGCAGGCCGGCCCGAACCGCAGAGTCCAAGATCAAGTACGCGTCCGGTGCACCTTCATCACCCTGCCGCGGCGCCTCCGCCGTCGAGGTGAGCGAACTCGCCACGCGACCTATCGGGTTGAGTATGAAGTCGATCAACGAAGGGTCGGCCATGAAAGGCACTCAATCACAGCTTGGCGTGGTGGGTGGTGCCGGGAGCAAGCAGAATCTGTTCTGTGAGTGATGCGCCCGGCCCAAACGTGATCACCATCGACGGACACGCGATCGAGTATCGGCTTGAGCGTCGCGGCGGCAGCAGTGTGCTGATCTTGCACGGCGGACACATGTCGGCGCGGTGCCGGTTCGGCGAAGAAACCTTCCTCGAGGCAGGCTGCTCAGTCCTGATCACCTCCCGTCCGGGATACGGCAGGACGGCCGTGGCCGCTGGACCATCGGCGCCTGAGTTTGCCGTTCGCCTGGCTGGGCTGTGCCGCTTGCTGGGCCTCGCCAACCTGACTGTTGTCGGCATTTCCCTTGGTGCCCGATCAGCGCTGACTCTGGCTGCCTTCTACCCGGAGCTGGTGCAGCGGGTGATCTTGCTGTGCCCGACCAGCTTTCGCCCGTGGCCAGATCCACGCGGCCGCCAGC
>DASRJV010000328.1:0-4389 GCA_035649295.1 Propionibacteriaceae bacterium | reverse complement strand
GATCATCGGAAATGGCGGTGATCCAGGTTCCATGATCGTGAGCCTTGGACGCAATCAGGTGGGCGAGTTCTGGATCTCCGAGAAAGTCGTAAGGTCGTTGAGTCATGCCGCGCGGCAGTTCCTCTGAAGTGAACAGGCCCTTACGCCGTTCCTGCGCGGTAACGACGAATTCGACCGTCGTCGCCCAGTGGGAGTCCAGGACCACCACCGTGTCGTAGTCCAGGTTCTCGAAGACTTCCTCGCGGAGTTGATGGAGACCAGCTACCAGCGTGGTGTCCTCTCCGTTGTTCAGCTCCCGGCGAATCTCCTCCGGCAGCACGATCGTCGGGACATGCGCGATCAGACCCGCGCCCACCACCTCGCCCATGATCATGTTCCTTTCGCTGTAGGTCGATGTTCGTGATTGCGGTTCAGGCTCTAGCTGTCCGTGGTCCAGCCCTTGGGTGAGAACACGGTGTTCTTGATGTCGCAGTAGAAGTCGAAGGAGTAGATCCCGCCCTCGCGGCCGATCCCGGACCTGCCGTTGCCGCCGAACGGTGCGCCCAGATCGCGAACGAAGAAGCAGTTGACCCAGACGGTTCCGGCATTGATCCGTGCGCTGACCTGTTCGGCACGATCCGGATCGCCGGTGATCAGAGTCGCGGCAAGCCCGAACCGTGTGTTGTTGGCCATTTCGACGGCCTGCTCCTCACCCGAGAAGGTCTGGATGGTCAGGACCGGCCCGAACACCTCTTCGGTGAGGATCTCGCTGCCTGGCTCGGCGTGGACCAAGATCGTTGGTCGGTAGTAGAGATGGCCAAGATCATCATTTGGCGAACCGCCCAAGATCGGCCGCGCACCAGCGGCAAGGGCCCGTTGCACAAACCCATCCACCTTTTCAAAGTGTTGCCGGGTGATCAGGCACGACATGTCGGTCGCCTCGTCGCGCGGGTCACCCTGCACGATCGTTCTAGCCTTGGCCAGCACAGCTTCGGTGAATCGATCGGCGATTGAGTCTTCGACGAGAATCCGGAACGCACCCAGGCAGACCTGGCCTGAATTGTCGAATTGCTCGACTGTCAGGCTGACAGCAAGATCGAAATCGGAGTCGGCGAAAACGACCAGCGGTGACTTGCCGCCCAGCTCAAAGGACAGCGGCACGATGTTGGGGGCCGCCGCTTTGGCGATCACACCGGCAGTCGGAACGGACCCTGTGAACGCCAGCCGCCGGATACCCGGATGTGCCGTAAGCGGTGCCCCCGCCTGGACGCCGGTGCCCTGGACGACATTGAAGACGCCGGCCGGCAGCCCAGCCTCATGTGTGATGTCGGCCAGCATCGAGGCCGTCAGGGGAGCCCACTCGGGCGGCTTGGCAACGACGGTATTGCCGGCTGCCAATGCCGGTCCGATGCGCCAGGTAGCGAGCATGAGAGGCGCGTTCCATGGCGTGATGATCGCTGTAACGCCGGCTGGGTCATAGCTGACACGTTCACGGTGGCCGCGGATCTCGCCGTCTGGATGATCAAGCTTCTCGAGGAAATCGGCGAAGAATCGGAAATTCATTCCCACCCGCGGCATCACGCTTCGTCGATGGGATCGCAGCAGTGAGCCGTTATCCCGTGTCTCGACCCTTGCCAATTCCTCGGCGCGACCGTCGATCCCGTCTGCGACTTTGCGAAGGACCTCAGCTCGCTCGCTCCTCGGCATGGCCGCCCAGCCAGGGAAGGCTTGCTGGGCGGCCTGCACCGCGGCGTCGACCTCCGCTGCGGAGCCCGACGAGATCTCGGCAATCGACTGTTCGTCAATCGGGGAGATGTCGGTGAACGTGGATTCCGACGAAACTCGCTTGCCGCCAATCCAGTGCCGAGTGTCGACCTCCACACCCTCGACCGTCGCAGTCGTCATCCGCGCCCCTGTCTGTCGCTGGAGGTGGTCTGTGGGTCGACGGCGGTTGACGTGCCGCAGCTCCGACCGGCTATCGTTAGGGCCCAAACGTATTTAAGTTCGATCGATTGGTCAACCCCCGGAAAGACTGGTTGAGCGCATGGTTTTGGACCCGGTAGCGGCCACCGATTGGCGGCAACTTGCTACCGATACCAAGCTTCCTGACGGCATTTTCATTGGTGGCGAGCGCCGAGCGGCGATCGACGGCTCGACTCGGGCAGTGACCGCGGCACGAGATGGCTCGACACTGGTGGAGCTTGCCTGGGCGCAACAAGCTGACGCAGATGCCGCCGTGAGCGCGGCACGTACGGCATTTGATCATGGTGCCTGGCCCAGACTCCACCCACGAGCCCGCGGCGAGATCCTCCAGCACTTCGCCGAACTGGTCGAGGAGCATCGCAAGGAAATCGCATTGTTGATCAGCTTGGAGATGGGCAAGCCGATTCGAGATGCGTACCAGATCGAACTGCGGGCACTGATCCGCTGCCTCCGGTTCTATGGCGAGCTTGCGGACAAGGAATCCGGTGAGATAACCCCCACCGAGGAGGGCGAGCTTTCCCTAGTCAGTCGGGAACCGGCGGGCGTCGTCGCTGCGGTCGTCCCATGGAACTTTCCGCTGACGCTCGGCGGATGGAAGCTGGCACCCGCTCTTGCGGCCGGTTGCACGGTAGTGCTCAAGACCGCCGAGCAGTCGCCCTTGTCCATGCAGCGGGTAGCGGAGTTGGGCGTCATGGCAGGTCTGCCGCCGGGCGTCTTCAATGTGATCAGCGGCGACGGCCCTGTTGTCGGTCGGCACTTGGGAGAGCACGAGCGCGTTGATGTGCTCACCTTCACCGGATCCACCGAGGTGGGTCGCCACTTCATGCGTTATGCAGCCGACAGCAACCTCAAGCGGGTCTACCTCGAACTCGGCGGCAAGAGCCCGAACATCATCCTGCCGGACGCTCCCGACCTGGACGCGGCTGCCGATGCGGCGGCTTGGGCGATCTACTTCAACTCAGGCGAGATGTGCACCGCCGGCTCCCGGCTGGTGGTTCATGCCGATGTGGCCGACCAGGTGGTGGAGCGGATCGTCGAGACCTCCACCCAGTGGTTTCCGGCCGATCCTCTGCTTGCCGACACCAGGATGGGTCCACTTGTCGACGAGCGCAGCCTGCAGCGAGTGCTCGGGCACCTCGATCGTGGCCTCGCCGAAGGAGCTTCGCTGCGGGTTGGCGGACATCGGGTACTTGCCGAAACAGGCGGTGCCTATCTCGAGCCGACCGTGGTCACCGGAGCGGCTCCGGACAACCCGATCATCCGAGAGGAGATCTTCGGACCTGTGCTCGCCGTACAGGTAGTTCATGACGAGGCCGAGGCGATACGAGTAGCCGGGGACACGCCCTACGGTCTGGCAGCTGCACTCTGGACATCTGATCTTGGTACGGCGCACCGGGTGTCGCGCGCGCTCCGGGCGGGCATCGTGTGGGTCAACTGCTATGAGGAAGGCGACATGGCTGTTCCGTTCGGCGGGGTCAAGCTGTCGGGCTTCGGCCGGGACAAGTCTCGGCACGCGCTCGAGGAATACACCCACCTCAAGACCACCTGGATCCGCTATGCCTGAGAAAACCTCTGATGCCCGGCGCCCACTTATCGCCATTCCGGCGCGCTTCTCTCCAGGTGCGACCGCCCTCCGCTACGCAGCCGAGGTGACCGCACGCGCTCTCGTCGAGGCCGTCTTCGCGGCGGGTGGAGAACCGCTGGTCGTGCATCCGTACGCTCCCAACTTCGAGATCGATGTGGACGCCGCCCGGGAGCGGATCTGGTTCGCCGCTGGTGTGCTGCTGCCCGGCGGCGGGGATGTAGCAGCCCGGTGGTCAGGTCTGCAGCCGCACCCGACCGAATACGGAGTGGATGAGGAGCAAGATGCATTTGATCTTGCCGTGGCGCGCGTCGCACTCGCGGATCACCTGCCGCTGCTGGCTATCTGCCGAGGCACCCAGATCGTCAATGTCGCACTCGGTGGTGATCTTGTCCAAGACATGGATGACACGGTCGGCAACCACCGGAACCGCGTCCATGATCTTGATGTTGACGAAACGTCTCCATTGGGTGAGATCGTCGGGCGCCGGACCGCTATCTCCTGCTACCACCACCAATGCATCGCCACACTCGGAGCTGGTCTCATCCCGGCGGCGTACTCGGCCGACGGTGTCATCGAGGCGGTGACACTACAAGATCATGCAGGCTGGTATCTCGGTGTTCAGTGGCATCCGGAAGACTCTGCCGCCACGGATCCGGTGCAGGCCGAGGTGTTTCGTCATTTCGTGGTAGCCGCCGAGGAGCGTGCCCACAAGGCCGATCGGCTGAGCGCGGCGGCAACCCAGGCTTGAACGCTCAGCTGGCCTCGGCGGCGTCGGTCACTGCGGCGGTGGGCTTTGTTTCCAGCTCGGTGACGATCGATCGGAGACTGTTCGTCAGCTGAGT
>DASRJV010000327.1:0-3775 GCA_035649295.1 Propionibacteriaceae bacterium | reverse complement strand
TCAGACCCGGGGTGACACTACTATCCCGAGAGTCCCCGGACCGACGTGGACACCGAGTACCGCACTCACCTCGGAGATCACGATGTCGCCGACACGCACTCGGCCGCTCAGTGAATCGACCAGCCGCCTTGCGGCGTCGGGGTTATCCAGATGATGCACCGCGATGTCGATCAGCTCACTGAGTCCTGCCGCCCGATCGAACGCGGCGAGGCTCAATTCCTCCAGCCTGCTCAAGGCCTTCGACTCAGTCCGGACCCGCTCGTAGGGGCGAATCTCCCCATCCGCAACCGTGAGCAATGGCTTCACCGCAAGGGCAGAACCGAGCATCGCCGCGGCCGAGCCAATCCGACCGCCACGTCGCAGGTAATCCAGACTGTCGACATAGAAGTAGGTCGTCGAGGCGGCCGCCCGCCGCCGCACGGTCGAGGCCACCTCGTCGGGTGCAGCGCCGGAGCGCGCTAGGGCGGCTCCACTCAGGACCGCGAATCCGACCGCCATCGCCAAGGTCATGCTGTCGACCACGATGATCGGGATGTCGACCAAGTCGGCAGCCACCTGCGCCGCGTGGCAGGTGCCAGAGATCTTGCTGCTCAGATGGACCGACACGATGGCGTCATATCCGGCTCCGGCCAGCTGCGCGTAGGTGTTGCCAATGACCTCAGGCGTGGGTCGCGACGTGCTGACCTGGCGACCCTCGCGGAGTGCCCCGGCCACCTCGCATGGCCGTACTTCGGACTCTGGGCGGCTAATGTCGTCGATCACGACCTGCAATGGAATGATCGAGACGTTGGCGCGGGCAGCGTCGGCTGGGTCCAGGGAAGACGTAGAGTCAGTCACCACTGCGACGCCAGGCATCTGCTCAGCGTAGGACGTGGGCCAACGGCCGATCGGAGACGTCGGGGGGCGCAGCCTCGTGTCGGTAGGAAAGTTGAAGACGGTGAGTGATCAGACCCGACGCGTGTGGCGCGCCGGACCCGCGACCCTGCTACTGATATCGGCTTTCGCCCTGGCCGCCGGTGTGATCATCCCGATCCTGGCGTACTTGATCTATCAGAACGACAGCACGCTGTGGCTCCCGGCGCTGCTCATCGTGCTGACCGTTCTCGCGCTGCTGTATGTGTGGCGGTTCGGCCTGCACCCAAGGCTGACGGTCACGGACCAGAACGTCGAGATCATCAACCCGTTCCGCCGCTACAGCTTCGACTGGGACGACATCACTGTGATAGCTCCCGGTGAAAACGGGCTGCTCATTGGCTCGGAGGATGCTGCGGCCGAGGCCTGGTGCGTCCAGAAATCCAACTTCGCCAGCCGGCGCGGTCGCCGTACCCGAGCTGATCGGATTGCAAATCAACTGCTCGACATTGTCGAGCTGCATGATCCACCGGTCGAGGATTTGGAAAGCGGGCTACGGATCCGACGCGCGCGTCCTGATGAGAGCCGGCTACTTACTCGGCTGGAACGTGCCGCGAGCGAGGGGGCGCTGACCCACATCTTTCCTCCGATGCAGCATCCTTATCCAACCGTCGCGATCGCCCGGCGCTGGCGCCGAGTGCTCCGCAATCGGCTGATGCATGCCTACCTGCTCGAGGTGCGGGACAGCCCGGTGGGTTACGTCGCGTTCGACGGGGAAACGGTGCACCACCTCGGCATCGTGCCGGAGGAACAGCGGCGTGGCTACGGCTCCGCGCTGCTGGAGTTGGCATGTATGGAGATCTTCGCTGGCGGTGCTCCCGAGGCGTTCTGTTGGGTGCTGACCGACAATCATGTGGCACGCGCGTTCTACCGCGCCAAAGGGTGGAGTGAGACCGGCGAGCGGCGAAGGTCAGAGCATCCCCCGCATCCTCAGTCGCTGCAGATGACGCACCGGAACCCGCACGCACCACGGCGCAGCCTCTGATGTGTGTCGCCGACGGCTTGCGGCAGCCAGGAATCATAGCCCAGTGACGATACCCGCTATGACCCGCGACGCCGGACCACGTCCGACGGCCGCCAGTTGGGACAGCCAGCCCTCAGGTCCGCGATTTCAGCAGCTGCTGTATACCGTCGCAGGGCTCGCGCTGCTGCCGGCAACGGTGGCGACGGTGATGCGAGTGATCCCTCCCAGCGATGACGCGACAGCCCAGCTGGCGGCTTTCATCCCCTACGGCCTCCTCGGCTACCTGGTTGCGCTGATCTGCCTACTGGTTGCCCTGGTGCGGGCCAGGCGCCGCCTGGTGCCGGCAGTCCTGACCGTGACTGTCGCGGTGCTCACCGCCTGTCATGCAGCGTGGTTGGCGCCGCTCTTTGTCGATGATCATCGAGCCGCAGCGACGGCGAAGTTCCGGCTGATGAGCTTCAACATGTTCGACGGGGAAGCCGACCCCGGTGAAGTTGCCGAACAGGCGGCACGGGCTGACGTCGTGATCTTGATCGAGACAACGCCTGCCGCTCTGAGAGCGCTGAAACCATACGGCTGGGACAAGCGCTTTCCGTACGCGTTGGGTGATCCGAAGGACGGCGCCTTCAATACCGCGGTCTACTCGCGCTTCCCGCTGAACCACAGTAGTCAGATCGGCCATACCTCGTTCCAGCAGTGGGCGACGACCGTACGCGTTCCCCGCGTCGGGCCCATCCGTTTGATGGCGGTGCATCCGTGCAACCCGTACTGTGGCGATGATCGCTGGAATGCCGAACACCGTCTGGTGCGGAAAGCGGTGATCGACAATCTCGACCAGCCGCTGGTCGTTGCCGGAGACTTCAATGCCGTCGACGATCATGGACCAATGCAGGCCTTGCGGCGCGCCGGCCTGAAGAGCGCCACCGACGTCGCCGGAGCCGGCTGGCTTCCGACCTATCCGGCCAACCGCGGGTTCCCGCCGCTGCTGCCGATCGACCACATCATGATCAATAAAGACCTGACAGCTACCTCGGTCACCAGCTTCGCGGTTTCCGGTAGTGATCACCGCGGCCTGCTGGCAACTCTCGCCGGCGCTGCTTGAACAGCTCGCACGCCGGCCGGATGCTGCGCCCGTCGACAAGCTAAGGGCACATCGGTGACCGAGCAGGTCTTACCGCGCCACGATGCTGACCAGCTTGGGTGCGCGAATGATCACCTTGGCGACCTCGCGGCCCGCCAGGGCGCGTACCACCGATTCCTCTGCCAGAGCAACGGAGCGCAGCTCGTCCTCGGTGATCCCCGGCGGCACCTGCAGCCGCCCCCGCACCTTGCCCTGGATCTGCACGACGCACGTCACCGATTCGGTGACCAGCAAGCTTTGCTCAACCGTCGGCCAGGTGGCATTCGCCACCGACGGGTCGTGGCCTAGACGCTCCCACATCTCCTCCGCGACGTACGGCGCCACCAGACTCAGGGCGATGGTGACAACCTCGGCGGCCTCACGCACGGCAGGGTCCGCTGGGCCTGCGGAACCGTCCATTGCTTTGCGAGTCGCGTTGACCAACTCCATGATCCGCGCAATGGCCACGTTGAAACGCTGCCGGGCCAGGCTTTGCTCGATGTCGGCCAGCAGCCGGTGGGTCTCCCTCCGCAGCGCGACATCACCCTCGCTAGGCGGGACGCCCGGCTGGCTGGTCACCTGGCCCGCCAGCCGGTAGGCCCGCTGCAGAAACTTCAGCGACCCGGCCGGAGATACATCGGCCCAGTCGATGTCCTCCTCGGGCGGGCCCGCGAAGACGACCGTCAGCCGCACCGCGTCGACACCGAACGCGTCAATCTGGACCCCCAGGTCGACGCCGTTGCCCAGCGACTTGCTCATAGCCTTGCCCTGGTTGATCA
>DASRJV010000326.1:0-5479 GCA_035649295.1 Propionibacteriaceae bacterium | reverse complement strand
CGCCGAAGACCACCGCAATCGGCTCGCCAAGTCTGCGAGCCAAGGTGAGAAGCTCGAGCGCTGGCTTCGATACGTGTAAGTCGGTCTGCTCGGCGACGATCAGGACCTCAGACATGAACGGTCTCGCTCTCTTAGATGTATTTGCCAGCAGTCAGGAACTCGACCAGAGCCGCCGATCCGGCGCCATCTTCATCGACGACGACCCGACCCGGCTCCTTCGGCGGGCGGGGCGTGGTCTGCACCACCTTGCTCCATGCGGCGTCGAGGCCCACCGCTGCGGAGTCGATACCAAGATCGGCGAGCGTCCAGGACTCCACCGGCTTCTTCTTGGCTGCCAGAATCCCCTTCATCGAGGGGTAGCGCGCCTCGCCGGACTGGTCGGTGACGCTGACGATGGCTGGCAAGTGGGCTTCGATCGTAAGACTTGCAACGTCGGTATCCCGGCGGATCGTGAGGTGATCATCGGCGACCGACAGGGTGGCTCCGAGGGTCGCGGCCGGCCAGCCCAGCCGCTCGGCGATCATGGCCGGAATCACTCCCATGGTGCCGTCGGTAGAGGCCATGCCGCAGATCACCAGATCGGGTGCGGATTTCTTGATCGCTTCGGCTAGCAGCGCGCTGGTTGCCAGGGCATCGGAGCCGTGAACGGCGTCGTCGATGATGTGGATTCCTGCGGACGAACCCATCTGGAGGGAGCGCTTGATCGCGTCGGCCGCGTCGTCTGGTCCGAGCGTCATGGCGACGACCTCCACGTCGTCCCGCTCGTCGGCAATCTGCAGTGCCTGCTCCACGGCGTACTCGTCAAGCTCGGACAGCAATCCGTCGCTCGAAGCCCGATCGACCGTCCCGTCGGCCGCAAAGGACCGCTCCCCCGTCGCGTCTGGAACATGCTTGACCAGCACAACAATCTTCATCTCGGCTCAGCTCTCCTGGTACGCGTACTGCGTTAAATTACTCACGAGTAACAAAAGATTACTCCAGCTCCACCTTACGAAGCAGGTGAGGTGGCAAGCGAGAAGGCCGCAAAACGCTCGACGCTGATGATCTCTCGGTAGCGTTCATCGCCGATGATCGCGCGGAGCGCCTCGGTCTGACTCGCTTGCGCGGCAAGTGCCGCATACTTCCGGTCCAGCATCTCGCCGGTTAGAGCTACATCGATGCTGAGCGGTCCGGTCCAGGCAACCGGCGGGTCCCCGACGATCGCACCTAGCTCGATCCATTGGGGCAGGTGATCGTCCAGCCACTCTTGCGTGTTCGCTACGACGTGCAAGGTGCCGATACCGGTGCGGCGTACGGCTTCGACTGTCCAGTGATGCACCGCGATGTGGTCGGGGTGGCCGGTCTGACCGTCAGGTGCAAAGGTCAAGATCGTCTCCGGAGCCATTTCGTGAATGACCTCTGCGATCTGGTCTGCTGCCGTGCTGAGATCAACATCAGTGCAGCCGCCATCCGGATAGCCCAACCAGCGATGTTCGGTGACGCCCAGGATGCGCAGGCACTCGGCCAGTTCCGCCTCCCGGATGACTGGAAGCTCCTCTGGCGGCCACCTCGTCGGATCGGTGACACCGAGCTCGCCGCGGGTGGCCGTTGCGCACACTACTCGCGAACCGGCAGCCGCGGCCATGGCCATGATTCCGCCGCAGAGGTAGGCCTCGTCGTCGGGATGCGCCCAGATCGACAGGATCGTCCCGAGCTCCCGGATATCCCTCATCACCACGAGTAGCAGTCTGCTGCCTACTTTCTGAATCTGCGAGAATCCGCGGTATGCCCTCAGGAACCAAAGACGACCCATGGCAGCTCAGCACCGCCCCCGGAACTTCGGCCTACACCGTGTGGGCTGAAGAGAGCTCGGACCCACCCACGCTCTTCTGCCAGGTTGGATCAACTCAACTGAGGTATCAGCTCAGATGCATCGATGACCTGCATGCGTGGCTCGTCGAGCAGGGTGACTGGGTCGACCTCGGCGCGGCGGATGAGCAAAAGCCCGCCAAGGAGGGCACCGTCGAGGCGTGGGGTCGTTCGGAAGACAACCCTGTCGGCGGCTGGTACGGGCTGCGGAAGGGCTATCGCGGCCGTTTCGGCATGTATCTGCCGCCCTTGCTCGAGGCTCTTGGCAAGGCTGAGCTCACCCACGAGCCGCGGAATAACAAGGTCCGCGCCATCGCCTAGATGCGGGACGTCCCGGGGCCTCGGTCTCGGCTCGGTCCTCCTCAAATTTCCGACCATTGCGGACCTTTCGGTAGCCGAGTGGCGTAACGCTGCTTGAATCTCCGACCAGTGCGGACTTCTCCGAGGTTTGAAATGTCACCGGCGTGCCGGGACAACAACAGGGCAACGAGGATGCCGGCCGAATTCGGCTGTGGATAACTGCGGCAGTCCCATCGAACTCCCCCAAGCTCGACGGCATGTCTCTCAATACTTCACAACCGTTCACCCGAGCGGAGGCACTCGCCGCCGGGTTGACTGATGTCGACTTGCGCAGCCGACACTTCCAGCGACTGTTCCACGGTCTATACCTCCGATCCGGGATAAAGATCGGAGTCCAACAGATGGCAGCGGCTGCACTGCATATCAGTCCACGCGGCTCGTACGCGAGCCACCAGACGGCCGCCGCACTGTGGGGTGCCTCCATCGGAGATCTCGATGACGTCCACGTCAGCGTTCCGAAAGGTTCGTCGAGATCGGAACGGCGTGGCATCGTGGCGCATCGCGCAACGACTGACCAGAATCCGCGCCCTTGCAAAGGACTCCTTGTTTCCCTGCAACGTGTCCGCCTCGCAATGAACGAGCGGGGCTGGCGCCAGCGCTCACGCCGGATCCCGGCGGAATGGCACCGGCTCTTCACCGACCGGCCAGTTGCACAGTGACACCCGCGCTCCCAGAAAGTCGGCACTGGTCTGAAAATCGATCGCCGCACAGCCGATCGAGTGCCGAATACTCCGCATTGGTCGGAATTTTGAAACATGCGGAGTGGGCGCGCCCTCGCCCAGATGCGGCCTCTCCCACAAGTCAGGTAAATATCTCGTACGGTGCCCGAATGGTTGACATCCTGCTCCCATCCATGTTGCGGTTACTAACGAAACCGGTTGCTCTTCCCCTGTTGAAGCCCGGATCGTCGGCATCTGTCGGCTAACTGGGGCAGAATGAGGCACATCCCCGCCCTCGGGCGGGGTAAGTCGCTTTCACTGTGACCGGTTCCGCAAGCAGCCGATGCAAAGGCGCATAGATATGTCCACTGCCCTGCCAGTGCCGGAGGACACCTCGGTTCTTGGTGCCCACATCCGCGACGGCGGTACCTCTTTTGGGTTGTGGGCACCTCGTGCTCACCGAGTCGAGCTCGCTCTCGTCGACGAAGACCGCAATCAGACCAACCACGACATGACGCACGACGACGACGGGGTTTGGACCGTCTTCGTCCACGGCGTCGGCTTCGAGCAACGCTACGGTTTTCGCGTCCACGGGCCATGGGATCCGGCCGCCGGCGCCCGCTTCAATCCCGCCAAGCTGCTCCTCGACCCGTACGCCCGAGCGATTACCGGAGGCGTCGACTACTCCGGCCCGATTCTGGATCACACGGCCGAGTCGAACTATGTTCCCGATACCACCGACTCCTTCGCCGCCGTCCCACTCAGTGTCGTGGTGCCCGACTCGCCCCCGCCACGGCCCATCGACCGGCGCCGGCCGATGGCAGAGACGGTGATCTACGAACTGCATGTCAAGGGCTACACCAGGCTGCATCCGCTGGTTCCGGAGCACCTCAGGGGAACCTATGCCGGGCTGGCGTACCCGGCAGTAATCCAGCACCTCATAGACCTAGGTGTCACGGCGGTCGAACTGCTGCCGGTGCACCACTTCGTCTCCGAACCGTTCCTCGTCGGGCGTGGCCTCTCCAACTACTGGGGATACAACAGCCTCGGCTACTTCGCACCGCATTCGGCGTACGGCTCGGTCGGCACTCTCGGGCAGCAAGTGCGCGAGTTCAAAGAGATGGTCTCCGCACTCCACGATGCCGGGCTCGAGGTCATCCTCGATGTGGTGTACAACCACACCGGCGAAGGCGGCCACGAGGGCCCGACACTCGCCTTCCGAGGCATCGACCACCTCGGCTATTACCGGCTAACCGATGACAAGCGCAACGATTACGATGTCACCGGCTGCGGTAACTCGGTCGACACCTCTGAACCTGGTGTGCTCCGGATGGTGCTCGACTCACTGCGTTACTGGGTCACCGAAATGGGAGTGGACGGCTTCCGCTTCGACCTGGTGAGCACCTTGATCCGAGATGAACGGCATCACGTTGATCAAGATCATCCGTTCAAGCATGCGATTCGTGATGATCCGGTGCTGAGCCAAGTCAAGATGATTGCCGAACCCTGGGACATGGGCCCGTACGGATACCAGGTGGGAGCCTTCGGACCCGGTTGGAGCGAATGGAATGATCGCTTCCGCAACCATGTCCGCGACTTCTGGCGGGGCAACACCAATGGAGTGGGTGAGCTGGCGCAGAGGTTGCTCGGCTCCCCCGACATCTTCAATCGGGAGGATCGCACAGCGACAGCCAGCGTCAACTTTGTCACCGCACACGACGGGTTCACCCTGCGGGACCTGGTGACGTACAACGTCAAACACAACGGCGCCAACGGCGAGTCCAACCGCGACGGATCCGATGACAATCGCTCATGGAACTGCGGTGTGGAGGGCGAGACCGACGATCCTGGGGTGAACGCTCTGCGGCACCGTCAGGCGCAGAACATGATGGCGACTTTGATCTTGTCCAACGGCGTCCCGATGATCACTGCGGGCGATGAGCTGGGCCGCACTCAAGGGGGCAATAACAACGCTTATTGTCAGGATTCGCCCATCTCATTTGTGCACTGGGACACCCAGGAGATCTGGGGTGATCAGACAGATCTCACTCGCAAACTGCTCCAGCTACGTGCCGAGCGTCCGGTCTTCCGGAGGGACGGATTCCGACAGGGGGAATTTCTGCTCGATCTCAAAGGCGAACCGCGCGGGCGCAAGAACGTCGCCTGGTTCGGCGGTCGGAACGCCGAGATGAGCGAACAGGAATGGCGGGACCACACCCGGCGGACGCTCGGCATGTACCTCGCGTACGACGACCCGGACCGAGCTTGCGATGAGGCATTCCTGATCTGGTTCCATGCCGGCTCGGACCCGATCCAGGTGGAGCTGCCTGACGGATGCTGGGCAGACACCTACACCGTGGTCGCGCACAGCGGCTCGGAGGGCGAATTGCCGTCAGACAAGATCAAAGCCGGCTCCACCTTGCAACTGCCGGGCCACACGGTCGTGGTACTCCAAGTGGACTAATTTGGACCTGCTCGCTCCGTGCTGAGGAGAAGCGAGCAGAGGCGTTCTTTCCTTCGCGAGCGACGACGAAGTAGGGATTCCCCGCGCGATTGCGCGAGCAGCTCCAAATAGATTGCGCGAGCAGCTTCAAATATTAGGGCACGTAGCC
>DASRJV010000325.1:0-2244 GCA_035649295.1 Propionibacteriaceae bacterium | reverse complement strand
AAGTCGAGTAGCCCGGAGGCGAGGAGTAGGCCGATCCAGATACGGACGGTGCCCACCGCGACACCGGCGGCGAAGGCGCGGATCATCCAGCGTCGGTGGTTGACCACGTCGTCGCGGCGGATGGCGCGGACGGCGAGCAGTAGGCAGATCAGGAACCAGCAGCCGAAGACGGCAGTAGCCAGTGCTTCCACGCTGCCGCCCCACGGGAAACGGAGTCCGAACAGGAACGCGAAGAGCATGCTGATTAGCGCAGCAGTTACGAGGACCCGTCCGAGTCGCCGGTGCAGGGTGTAGTGCTTGGTACGAATGCGCTGCGACAGCTGCAGCGGGGCGCCGAGCAGGTACAACACTCCGGGAGTCATGTGTAGGTAGGCCAACCATGGATGGGCGACGTACCGGCTCTCGAAGTCCTCTGGCTCGGGCTCGCTACCGGTGAGCAGGAACGGGGCGTCGGTGGCGATCCGTATCCCGTAGAAGGTCAGTATGATCGCGATCAGCACGCCAACGAAGATCAACACTGGTCGCCTGGTGACGGCATGATCGGCGGCGTTCGGCCGAGTATCGCGACGGGCTGTTGCGTGGCTCATGGATGTTGGCTTCCTTGTTGGTCGGCAGGCTTGGACCAGCGTCTTCTGCAGCCCTTCACGGCGCCAATGATTCGGCCTCAGACGAAGACAGGGAGGAAGTGCACTGGAGAGGATGTCTTTTTGCTCACGACGCCGAGCGTCGCCTCCGGTGGGGGCCGGTGAAGCCGGGCTCGCGTTCGGCCCCAACCGAATGCTTCCGACCGGTACCGACCAGGCTCCTAGGCTGCGAGGTGATGATCGAGTTCCACCTCAGCGTCGATGCACTCGGCAAGACCCGGTTCGCCTACTCCCCACTGGCCGAGGTGGCCTCCAGTTTGCGTCTGCTGGGGGAGGGCCGACACGCGTATGTGATGATGCCGTGGCTTCGAGACGTCCGCGGCGCCCTCCAGAGACTCGACTTCGACCTGCTTCGGACCCTGGCGCCGCCTGGCCCGTGGGCGCCAGACTTCCTGTTCGCCAGGTCGTACAACCCAGCGATCACCATCGAGCAGCAGCTCGACGCGATGTCCCGGCTTCCTGGTGGACAGATCCGTGCCGACCTGCGCGGCACCTGGAAGGATGGCGCCGTGCCGCCGAACCTCGAGGAGCTGCTGAGCGACGAGGAGGCGCTCCCGGGACGGGTAAGCGACTTGATCTTCGACTACTGGCAGGTCGCGATCGCCCCGTACTGGCAGCGGATTCGCAGCGTCCTCGATGACGACGTTGCTTACCGCGGCGCGAAGGCGTTCACCGACGGGATCTTCAGCATGTTCACCGACCTGCATCCCGAAATCACTCTGGTCGACCGGGTCCTGAAGATCGACAAACCGCACCACCGTGACGCCAGCTACCAGGGCACCCAGATCACATTGCTGCCGTCGGTGTTCACCTGGCCGAACTTGATCATCGGCCATGAGGCGCCGGACGAGTTCAGCCTCACCTACGCTGCCCGCGGCGTAGGCCGCGTCTGGGAGGGCCTGCCATCGGCAGCGAACCCGATGGAGGACCTCGACTCCCTGATCGGCCGCACTCGGGCCGCGATTCTGCGCAGACTCGATGTGCCGATGACCACCACCCAGCTCGCTCGCGATCTCCATCAAAGTCCTAGCACCGTCAGTGAGCACCTCACCGTGCTCCGCGGCAGCGGCCTGCTGATCTCCTGGCGGGCCGGCCGCGGCGTGCTGTACCGCCGCACCCCACTGGCGTCCTCACTGATGGCCGCGTCCGAAGGGCAAGGCAAGTCCGGCCAAGCCAGCACACCCGCCTGAGAAAGTGTCGCCATACGAGCATCTAGGGCGTTATCGATCTCGGATACCTGTTCAGGCGTGCCCGTAGTGTCAGTGCACTCCACAGAAGAACGTGCGCTTCATTGCTGGTCGAGCTAGACGTGCACCCTCGTGTCGCAATGCAAATTCTGCAGCACGGCAGGATCTCCATCACGATGGACATCTATTCACAGGTCGCCGCAGCCAGCACTCGGGAGCGCTTGGGCGATTAAGCACCACGCTTGCGATCAAGAGCTAGGGACCAACTGCTGCGGTTTGCTGCTGCAAAAGCTCTGAGTCAGACTGCCAAGGACCGAAAGTGCCTTTGACAAGGGGAAATAGTGGAGCCAAGGGTGACTGGTTGCATGACATAGTTGGCAGCTGTCCCGAGACATAGTTGGCACCTCAGTTGA
>DASRJV010000324.1:0-4377 GCA_035649295.1 Propionibacteriaceae bacterium | reverse complement strand
CACCGGACGCAAACTCGTTGCTGTCGCGTCTTTCGTGGTTCCCGGCCTCGGCGGTGCTGCGCTGATCATGGGTCGAGCTCGGCCGGAGCTTGGCCGGATCTTGCTGGCCCTGGCCTGCTACGCGGCTGGGTTCGCCTACCTAGTGGTCTTCGAAGATCAGAAGTTCGTGGCAGCGGCAGCAGTGGTGGTGCTGACCTCAGCTATCGGTGCAGTGCTGCTTCGCTCAGGCGCGTTTCTCGTCTCGGGCTGGTCGGGAGCGATGTTGCTGGTGTGCGCGGTCGTCTTCAATGTCATCGACGACGCGGACGTCATCGGCCCGGAGAGCAGCGCAGTGCCGGTTCAGCTGGCAATCGGATTTCTGCTGGTGGGGCTCGCTCTGACGGCCAGCGGCTTGCTGCTCAGCCGTACCCTCGCATGGTCACTGGCTGGTCTGAGCGGCTGGGCCGCGAGCATCGTGCTGCAGATGGATGTCCCGCAAGGGGAGTGGCTTTCCCTGATCGCTGCGACCATCGTCGCTGCCGCACTACTCACCGCCTTTGTACTGAGCCGGCGTTACGCGTACGCGGTGATCGGCTGCGCGATCTTGCTGAGCATCTGGCCGGTCTCGCTGTACCGCATCGTCGACAGTGCGCTCGGCGCCGCCATCGGCTTGATCGCTGCAGGCGCCGTGTTGATCGGCTCCGTCGTGGTGCTTTCTCGGCTCAGGCGTGCCTCCGTGACTACATAGCCTTGATATTTAGCATTGCTAACTAGTATGCTGGCGTGAGTGCGCAGCACTGATGAGAACACGCGAACCGCGGCCGGCCTGGCGCACGCGCTTCGCCCGCAGGTGATGCGGCTGGCTCGCCGGCTGCGACAGATGCAGGACCACACGCTCGGTCTTAACCCGAACCAGCTCTCGGCTATGGCTGTGCTGCTCAACTCGGGTGATCAGTTGATTGGCGACCTGGCCGTTGTGGAGCAGGTACGGCCGCCGTCCATGACCCGCATCATCCACGGTCTGGAGATGCGCGGCTATGTGGCTCGTCGCTCTGATCCTGCCGACCATCGGCACTGTCTGGTGACCCTGACCGAAGCCGGACGTCAGGTGCTGCTTGCGAACCGTCGGCGACGAGACGAGTGGTTGACGATCCGCATCGCCAAGCTCGACCCCGCAGATCGGGATGTGCTGCGCCGAGCCGTACCCGTCCTGGAAAGACTGAATCAAGGGTGACTGTCGACATCGAGCCGACCACGAAACAAACTGATCGCACTGCCGGAACTCCTCCAGCCACGCGACGGCGGCGCGGCGGCATGTTCACCGCATTGGCCGGACGCAATTACCGCATCTATCTCGCCGGGTCCTTCGTTTCCAACGTCGGGACCTGGATGCAGCGGGTGGCGCAGGACTGGCTGGTGCTGGAGCTCTCCGGCGGCTCTGCTCTCGCGGTCGGCATCACTACAGGCCTGCAATTCCTGCCAATGCTGTTGCTGTCCCCGTACGCAGGAGTGATTGCCGACCGCTTCAACAAGCGGCAGATTCTCAAGATCACCCAGAGCTGGCTGGCGCTGTGCGCGGCAGCGCTCGGCGTCCTGGCTGTGACTGGGGTTGCGACGACCGAGCAGGTCTATCTGATTGCGTTCGCGTTCGGATTGGGCACCGCATTCGACAATCCGGCGCGACAGAGCTTCGTGTCCGAGGTCGCTGGTCCTGATCATCTCCCGAACGCGATCGGCCTCAACTCGGCCACCTTCCACTCCGCGCGGATAGTTGGCCCGGCGCTCGCAGGGCTCGTGATCGCCCAAGTCGGATCGGGCTGGGCAATTCTGTCCAACGCGCTCAGCTATGCGGCCTTCATCGTCGCCTTGTTGATCATCGATGGCCGGATGCTTCACACGGTCCCGCCCAGTCCACGGGCCAAGCGGCAGCTTCGCGAGGGTCTGGCATACGTCGGCCGTAGCCCGGACATTCTGCTCGTGTTGTGCGTGATGTTCTTCGTCGGCACATTCGGGCTGAACTTCCAGATGACCACCGCTTTGATGGCGCAGCAGGAATTCCATCGGAGCGCTGAGGCGTATGGCATTCTCGGGACGCTCCTGGCTGTCGGCTCGCTGGCCGGTGCCCTAATCGCCGCTCGGCGCCGTGCTCGACCGCGCCCCCGCTTCGTGGTCGGTATGGCCGTCACGTTCGGCCTGGTCGAGCTCGCCACTGGGTTGGCGCCCAGCTACGTGGTGTACGCAGCAAGCCTGCCTCTCATGGGCTTGGTCACACTGCTCACCATGACCGCAGGCAACGCCTCGATTCAGCTTGGCGTCGATCCGCGGCTGCGCGGGCGCGTGATGGCGCTCTACATCATGGTCTTGATGGGTGGCACGCCTATCGGCGCGCCGATCCTCGGTTGGCTCGGCGAGGTCATGGGGGCGCGATGGACGCTGATCGGAGGCGGCGCGGTGACCGTGATCGGGGTGGTCGCAAGCGTCGTCGTCATGCAGATTCACCTACAGCGGCGCGCGCGGGGAGCACAAAGTCAGCGTCGTCTCGGCCCGCGCCGCGATACTGCAGCATCGAGCGAGCCATCCGTTCCTTGAGCGGAGGTACGTGATTGGTCACCCGCATGGCCGTACGCAGCAGTCCGAGCACTAGACGCCCGATCAGTGGCTTGTGGATCGGGTCGTCGGCGGTCATCTGCTGACGCGACTTCAGCACTGCATCGAAACCGTATTTGATCATCTTCGTCTCGTAGCGATTGACCGCCTCGACGATGTCGAGCCGACCATTGGCCACATCGATGATCCGTGCGCACAGCAGTACCGCGTCGCGCAGGGCGGTGTTCGCGCCGACGCCACGCCCGGGTGTCATGGTGTGAATCGCGTCTCCGATCAGCGTGATGTTGGAAGCCGGCCAGGGATCCACCGGCACCGACGTCTTGATGTTGACCGGGAAGCAGGTGCTCGGATCAGTCAGCTCGAAGAGCCGCTGGAGGTTCGGGTGCCAGTCCGGTGTCATCTCGCGTACCAGTCGGGCAAGATCATCACCGCGACGCTCCATCACGTCGGCGGGGAACTTGTCGGCACTCGCGGAGAAGCCCCAGTTGATGTAGTCGCGGGTGTTGTCGAACTGAAGCCCTGGCCAGACCTTGATCAATTCGGCATCGCTGGCGCCGATGCCGTTCTTGATCTTGCCCGCGCGGTCCCACTTGAACTCCATCACATGCAGGATGCAGAAGTAACCTTTGGGCGCCTGGATCATCGAGATCCCCTGGAACACCCGCCGTGGCACGAGTGCAGCGGATTCTTCGGTGATCGGCAGCTTTCCGGCGATCGCGATGATGCCGGTCTCTTCCTGCTGGGCTTGCGGAAGGTATTGCCTGCGGACTCGGGAGCCGGCGCCGTCGGCCCCGACGAGCAGGTCACCAGTGGCGCTGGAACCGTCGGCGAAGTGCGCGGTGATCGTGCCGTCGGCGTGCCGGTCGAAGCCGGCGAATTCCTTGCCGAAGGAGATCACGTCCTCTATGCCGGTCATCAGGACCTGGCGCAGAGTCATCCGGCTGACCGATTTCTCGCTCTCCACAGGATCGTCCTCGACTGGGATCTCAAGAGCGAGCACCTCCCGATGCTGCTCGGTGAGCATGTTGAACCAGCGCGGCGCACGGGCACAGGTGGCGACGAAGGTGTCGTAGAGATCTGGAGGAAGCAGGGCGTGTAACGCTCGGCTGCCGTCGGGATCGATGCCTACGCGATAGCCGTGCAGTCCGTCGGTCCGCAGTACGTCGCGTTCGAACACGCGCACGTCGATTCCTGCTCGGACCAGCCCGTGGGCCAGCGCGAGACCGCCGGTTCCGGCGCCGATCACCAGGACGCGCGGTGAAGTCGAAATCATCTGAACTCCGCTCTACAATTATCTGGGCAACTCGTGAATCTTGGATTACCAAGATACTTGGAGTTACGAGATAATTCAAGCAGGGAAAGGAGCAGGCGTGGCACGCAGGAAGGACCTCGAGGGGGAGATCCAGCAGCAGATGGTCTCGATGATCGCGCAGGTCGTGCTGTTCAATCACGCCGCGACTGCCAGCCTCGGGTTGGGCGCCAGCGACTCGCAGTTCCTCACCTTGCTGCGGACTCGGGGGCCGATGAGCCCCGGCCAACTCGCCGAAGCCAGCGGTCTGACGTCAGGAACGGTGACCGGCGTCATCGACCGGCTGGAGAAGGCCGAGCTGGTACGCCGGGAGAGGGATAGCGGCGATCGGCGCAAGGTGCTTGTCGTACCAAATGCTGACGCTGTCGACCGTCTTGCGCCGATCTACGCCGGCCAGGCGGCACTGCTTTCCGACGTACTGGCGCACCGTACGCCGGCCGAGCTCGAGGTGATCAGCAGCTTTCTGGGGGATCTGATCGCCG
>DASRJV010000323.1:0-5852 GCA_035649295.1 Propionibacteriaceae bacterium | reverse complement strand
TTTTTATGTTGAACCGGCAAAATGGGTTGCTGCGCTGCGACACTCGGCCCCAACCTCCGAGCAAAGTCAAATTCTGCTCAAGACCGAGATGGTTGCCGGTCATGGCGGAGTCAGTGGACGCTACAAGAGCTGGCGTGAACTGGCTTTCGAGTACGCCTGGATCGTTAGTCAGATAACCGGTCAAGACTGAATAACGTCGGGAATCCCGCGGCGTTGCTGAACGTTCTATACCGATGCCGGACCGGAGGGGTACTGCCGCTCGGCGCAGGGTATTGCATCCAGAAAGGCCGCTGCTTCGAACCAGTAGCGGACGCAGTCGAACTCGATGACGAGGGCAAACACCGCTCGGGGTTACCCCCGAGTAGGTCTCAGGGATTCTTCAGGGCATGCGAGGAATCCAAATCGGTACCTGACGCGTTCTGGATTGTGAAGGTAACGAAAGGGGCCCACTGTGGCAACAACTACTCGTTCGCGAGTATCCGAAGGCATCGATGGCAAGGATGCAGTCGGGCTATATCTGGAAGGCATCGCCAAGACTCCGTTGCTGAGCGCTGAGGAGGAGGTCGAGCTCGCCAAGACGATCGAAACTGGTCTTTACGCCGAGCACATCCTCTCTGGCGACGTGACGCTTGCCGAGCGCGGAAAGCATGCCAAGCGGCCGACGAAGGAAGAGTTGGAGTTTCTGGTTGATGAAGGCCGGCGAGCCATGCAGCACTTCGTGACCGCCAACCTTCGCTTGGTGGTCTCTGTTGCTCGCAAGTACGGCCGTTCTCAGATGCCCCTCTTGGATCTGGTCCAGGAAGGCAATACCGGTCTCATCCGCGCCGTCGAGAAATTCGACTACACCAAGGGTTTCAAGTTCTCCACCTACGGCACGTGGTGGGTGCGGCAGTCGATCAGCCGCGGGATTGCCCAGCAGGGTCGGATAGTCCGACTGCCGGTACATGTGGCCGAGCAAGTCAACCAGGTTGGCGCCGTACGGAGGACCCTGGAGCGGCGACTCGGACGGGATCCGGAGATCGAGGAGATCGCTGTCGAGATGGATCTTGAGCCCGAGCGCGTCCTTGATCTAATGCGCTACGGCCGCGACCACGTGAGCCTTGATGCGCCCGTCGAGGAAGGCGGGGACACGGCTCTTGGCGATCTAATTGCGCGTGAGCCGATGCCCGGTCCGGATGAGGTCTTCCTGGACGCTGAGGAACATGCTCGCCTCGAGGGAATGCTCGCTTCACTGGACGAGCGCTCCGCCGACGTCGTACGCCGTCGCTACGGACTCATCGACGGCCGTCAGGCCAAGCTCGCTGATATCGGTGCGATCTGGGGAATTACCGCAGAGCGTGTCCGTCAGATCGAGCGTCATGCCATTGCCAAGCTGCGGGGGAAGTCGGTCCTGGCTGCGTAACCCCGCGCGGCGCGACCTCACGCAAACTTCCCAGCAGCCCCAAGGGCGATCCGGATTCCCCCACCGGATCGCCCGCTCTTGGTTTCAGGCAGGGTCACTCTTGCGGAGCGGGCGGATGAGTCCTTCTTGAGCGACATCGGACACCAGGACGCCGTTCTGGAAGAGGCGGCCGGTGGCTAGGCCTAGTCCATTGGACGCGGATGGCGAGACCTGGTCATAGAGCAGCCAGTGATCTGCCCGGAAGGGACGATGAAACCACATGGCGTGGTCGATCGAGGCGGCCTGCACATTGAACCCGATCAGCACGCCGTGCGGCACTGTGGTTGCCGAGAGCAGAGTCAGGTCGCTGGCATAGGCCAGGGCTGCGTGATGTAGTCGCCGGTCGTCAGGCAGAGATCCATCTGTACGCACCCAAACCCGAGCACGCGCTGGATGCCGAGCGTTGGCTAGGGAGCCGCCGGGGCGGGAATCACCGACGTAGCGAACATCGAGAACTCCCCATTCGCTTTCCCAAAACGAGACTGGCCGACCCGATGCCTTGAAGAGCACTTCGCTGAGCTTGGGACACTGCTCAGGCGGCGGCACGCTCTCCGGCATCGGGTCGAGATGCTCGAAGCCCTCCTCCATCTCATGAAAAGAGCTGGACAAGTAGAAGATCACCTTGCCGCCCTGTCTCGCCACCACCCTCCGAGACGTGAACGAACCCCCGTCGCGGACCGCCTCGACGTCGTAGACGATCGGAATGTCGGTCCGGCCCGGGAGCAGAAAATAGGCGTGCAACGAGTGCAGAACTCGGGTGACCCGGACCGTCCGGGCCGCGGCTATGAGAGCCTGTGCCAACACCTGTCCACCGAAGACGCGCTGTAGCTGAGTGTTGGGTTGCCGCGCTCGGAAGAGTCCGATTTCGATCTCTTCCAAGTCCAGGAGGTCGATGAGCTCGGTGACGGACTGCGGCACACGAGGAGCCTAGTGCCCGGCTCCGGCGTTATCGTCGGGACTGCCACTAGCCGTCGGCCAAGCAAGCACGCCGGTCGCATCGAGCTCATCGGATGTGACAATCCGGGCCGCCAGCCCATGACGCTCGCAGGCGGCAACACTCGCCGCTGCCTGGTTGCGGCTGGTTTCCACCAGCAGCCGTCCATTCGGCACCAGCCAACGCCTTGCCCCTGCGATGATGCGACGCAGCAGATCAAGGCCATCCGAACCCCCGTCCAATGCCATCCGAGGTTCGTACAGGCGAGCTTCTGGCGGCATGAGCTCGATCGAATCGGTCGGCACATAGGGAGCGTTGGCAAGCAAGAGGTCCACCCGACCGACCAGGGATTGCGGAAGCGGCTCGTAGAGGTCGCCTTGGAGGACGTGAGCAGGCTTGGGGAGGCGAGCCAGATTACGGCGGGCGCACCGCACCGCTACTGGGTCGATATCGGTGGCGTACAGCTGGACATCTCGTAGGGTCGACGCCACAGCGAGCGCCAGCGCAGCCGAACCGCAGCACAGCTCGACTACGACCGGTTGCGGCGGCGCGAGCCTCAGAGCTTGTTGCAGAATGAGCTCGGTCCGGCGCCGCGGGACGAATACGCCCGGTTCAATGGCGACGCGTAAACCACCGAACTCCGCCCACCCGAGGACCTGCTCTAGTGGGAGTCCGCGCACCCGCTGCTGCACCATCTGCTCGAGTTCGTCCGGCGTTGTCGCCGTCGTCAGCAATAACTCAGCCTCGTCCTCGGCAAAGACGCAGCCAGCAGCTCGGAGCCGTTCGGCCAGCGTCGTGCGGCCGACCGCGCCATGCAGCCCCAGGTCAGTCGTCCTTCTCGCGCTCAGCGAGGAACCTCTCGAACTCGGCGGCGATCTCCTCCGCACTTGGCACGCGATCCGGCCGTTCGGCCTGCAAGGCGTCGTACTGCTGCTCGAGCGTGGCCACGAGTTCTTGGACCTCTGTCGAAGTGGCCATCTCCTCGGCGATGTCAGCCAAATTGCTCGCGGACGCCTTCTCCAACGGTTCGATCGGCACCGCCAGACCGGTGGCTTGGTTGAGGGAGCGGGTCAGGGTGAGAGTCGCCTGTGGGAATGACGCCTGTGCCAGGTAGTGCGGGACATGCGCCGCAAAACCCATGGCCTTGCGATCCATCTGTCCAAGGCGGAATTCCAACAATCCTGTGAAACTGGCGGGCACTTCCACCCGGTCGATCCAGCTGCGATATCCCTTGATCAGCGAGGCGTCGGTGGCGTGCGCAGTCAGAGTGATCGGTCGAGTATGCGGTACCGCCATGGGAATGCCATGTATTCCGACGGTCATGCGCACGCCAAATTGCTCGATCAGACCGATCATGGCGGCGGAAAGCCGCTCCCACTGCACGTCCGGCTCAGGTCCGCTGAAGAGCAAGAACACCTCACCGTGGCCGTCCGTCACGCGATAGATGCGGAGATGCAGGTCGGCATAGGACTTCCACTGGTTGGTATCGAAGATCATCGCAGGCCGGCGGCTGCGGTAGTCGTGCAGCTGGTCGTGGTCGAATTCGGCGAGCACTTCGTGCTCGAGGTTCTCCAGCAAGTTCGCAGAAAACAGCCGACCCGCCTGCCCGGCGTCCACGAAACCGTCGAGCTGGTGGATCAGCACGGGGCGATGGTCCTTGAGCTTGGCTACGACCGCCTCGTCCAAGGTGTAGAGCTGCCGAGGATCCATCACGTGCACCAATCTACCTGCGGGCGGCGGCTCATCCCGGCACACAACTGCTCGGCCTACGACTGGAACGAGCCTTCAGGGGGACTCGTCGTGGTCATGGAAGGTGGTGCGCCCGTTGAGCTTGGCAGCAAGCTCGTTGTCGATGCCGTCGGCCACGTCAGAGAGAATTCGCACCGCCTGGTGCAGGTGAGCCGGCACAAAGGGCCACGACAGCACCGAGATGGTCACAAAGACTCGGTCCCGGATCAGCTGGAACTTCACCCAACGAGCCTCGACATTCAAGTCATTGAGCACCTCGGCGGCGCGAGACCGACCCGCGACATCATGCACCACCGCCGCGAAGATCACTACCTCTTGACCATCCCGAGAAGTTCGAAGGAAGAGCATGGTTGAGCCAACTCTGATCGCGACATCGCCCTCGGCGTCGCGGAACGGCCGATGGCCGTACATCTCCGCCAGTTCGGTGTCGACCAGGTCGTTGAGATGTTGCTGGTTACGCGGCATGGTCGGCGTAAGGTCGGTCCGCTCCAGCTCCAGAACCTTGATTGGCGCGTCACTCTCGATTGGTGTCGGATCAGGCTGCAGCACTTCGGCGAGTTGGTCGGGAGCAAGGAAGACCGGATGCTGCACGCCATAGACGTCGCGCAAGGCCGCGACGGCGAGCTCACTCATTCGATCTGATTCGATCTGAGACAGCTCGACCCAGAAATTGGCCGAGGGCTGGATTACCTGCGCGGCGGATGTCTGATCTTCACCTGTGGTCGGTGGCTGCCAGCCCAACCGTTCCATTGTGTCCAGCAGCTCGGCAGAGAGCTGGAAATCCTCCCCGAGCATGGCGTTGCTAGCAGCCTCGCATCGGATCACGCCTGGCCGGGGACTGCTCAGCCGAACAAAGGGTGGTGGACCGTTGCCTTCCGACTCGGTGCCGATGGTGAGATCGGCAGAATCGTCAATTACTGAGATGACTTCACTCAACCGACTCTGGAACTCAGCCCAGGCTTGAGCGGTACTCCGGTCGAGGTCGAAGTCATCGATGTCGGCCATATGCGCCCCTCCCAGCAACGTGGACGACACTAATGCCGCGGACGTTCATATTCCCAGCGCCGAAACCACCCGCGAAGGCGATGGCCGACCCAATTCTGTAGCCAGCCAGCGGCTGGTTCGGACCAACGCGGGCAGGTCGACACCGGTCTCAATGCCCAGGCCATCAAGCATCCATACCAAGTCCTCGGTAGCCAGGTTGCCGGTCGCCGATTTCGCGAACGGACAGCCGCCGACTCCGCCGGCTGAGGAGTCAAACTCGGCAATTCCGGCCTCTAGACCGGCAAGAACGTTGGCCAGAGCCTGCCCGTACGTGTCATGCAAGTGCAGCGCGATCTGGTCGCGGGACACTCCCGCTGCTTCCACCCGGTCCAGGACAGCGGCTACCTGACCTGCGGTGGCGACGCCAATGGTGTCGCCCAGGCTGATTGTCGAGCAGCCGAGCTCTGTGAGGCGGGCCGCGACCTCCGCCGGCTGCTCCGGTTCCACTCGCCCCTCCCACGGGTCGCCGAAGCACATGGATACATAGCCGCGGACTGGGATTCCACGGACGAGCGACGCCGCGACAACCGGTGCAGCCATCTCGATAGCACCGTCAAGAGTCGTACCCAAGTTCCGCTGCGCGAAGGTCTCGGTCGCGGAAACGAAGATCGCGAGCTCGTCCGCTCCGGCAGCCATAGCGCGTTCAAAACCTTGCTGATTGGGCACCAGGACCGGATAGCGGAC
>DASRJV010000322.1:0-9089 GCA_035649295.1 Propionibacteriaceae bacterium | reverse complement strand
GTGTGCCGCCCAGACGTCACCCATTCCGCCAGCCCCGACGGGCCGAACCAACCGATAACGACCGACAAGCAGCATCCCCGCTCTCACGCGTACATACTGCAGGGGATACCGCCCGCTATTTGCAGAATGTCGTAATCATTGGCCGTGTTACCTGAGCCTGTTCCGCACCTTCGCCTTTGGCATATCCTCCGGGGACAGGTGCTGCCTGTTAGCTGGTCGCCGCCATCGAGTCCGGCATTGTGGAATCCGGGTTGTCCTTGACCTTATGTATCTACGTCGAATATGTCCGGATGTTCGCCAAGGTGGCGCAGGTGCAGTTCCAGGCCTTGCTCGATGCACTCAACGAGCATGTCAACCGGCTCGGTGAGCTGTCCTCAACCGCCAAGGCTCCCGGATCCGGCTAGGGATCGGGAGGACTCTCAGGCTCAACGCCGCCTTGCTTCCAGCCGCTGTGAACTCCCACAGGACCTGCCGACCCGCGCTGATGATCGCCGTTGACCATGCCTCGGGCATCGCCGTAGCTTTGGCAGGTGGCTGCCAGCACCACGGACGCTCATGTGAAGGCGAAGCCGTTGCGCCGTGCTGGAGTGTTTGCTGGTCTTGTGGCGGGGCCGTTCTTCTTGGTTTCGGTCGGATTGAACACCTGGGCCAGCCTTGGTTACCTTCATCAGCTGGGCTGGGAATTCGTCGGCGGCGAGCAGGTGCCGTGGCCTAGCTCGCTGGCACGCGGGCCGTACGGGTGGGCGCAAGTTGCGACCTTTGTCATTACTGGTCTGTTGATCGTGGTCCTCGCCGTCGCGGTACGCGATCAGCTGCCGCGCAGGCGGGTGAGTGGTTTCGCGGTCGTGCTGCTCGCCCTGTTGGGGGTGGCGCTGATCTTGGCCGCGTTTCGGGTTGATGTGCCGATGCTGACTGGCGGCAGTCCCACCACATGGCATGGCTGGGTGCACGGCATCGCGTTCCTGTTGATCATCGCGATAGGCGTACTGGCGCCGCTGACCATGGCCCTCGCGGTTCGGGGTGACGCCGGCTGGCGACCGATCGCTGTCGCTTCCGTGGGGGCTGGCGCGCTCTTCGTTGTTTTCTTGCTTTTGCCCTGGGGCAACGTCTCATTCTTGATGGCGATCGTCACGCTTTTCGCCTGGATTGCGGCGATTGCGGTTCGCCTAGCGACGTACCAACAGCCACAGCAAGATCAACAAGCGACATAGCCTCTCAGCCTTCGCTCTCGCCTGGGCGGATCAGACGGACTCGTAGGCAAGGACGACCGCCTGCACTCGGTTGCGCAGATCCAGCGTCGCCAAGATCCTGTTGACGTGGGACCGTGGCCTCGCTTACCACGAGTGCTTTGGCGATTTGATCATTGGCGAACCCGCGGCTGATCATGGTAAACACTTCGAGTTCGCGCTGGGTCAGGTCCTGCAGCGTCCGCGGCACCCGCTCGTACGGTGGTGGTCGGCGCACGAGCGCGTTCCTGCTGCTCGGGGTCGCGGCCCTGCTGGGCAGATGGACACTGATGGGGATTTCCCTTGCTGATGTTCGGCGTCGCGGCCATGTTGGGCGGTATTTGCGGCCTTCCTGGACGGATGGACTCTGCTGGGGGTCGCGCTACTGCTGGGCCCGGTCACGGCCCTACTGCTCGGGGTCGCGTTCCTACAGACAGATAGACACTGCTTGGGTTCCCGTTCCTGGTGGGGGCGGTCGCGGCCATGTTGGGTGGTGTTGCGGCCTTGCTGGTCGGATGGACACCCGTGGGGGGCGGGCGCGGCTCGGTCATGCGTCGGCGAGCAAGACGCTTGATATCGACTCCCACCTCTGGTCCGACAGCGACGATCGCACCCGCACGGCGGTCGATTCTGTACTTTTGCGGACTCTGTCCGGACTGGGGAGGTGGTCGATCGACATAATCACTAGCCAGATGCTGATTGGGCGGACGAGTCGGTCGGTAAGCCGGATTCTGTCGGTCGTTGCCGACCGCGGCGATCATCCATCTGCGACCGCTGTTACCAGCGGCCTGGTGCGATCTACCCGGAGGCTCGGGCGAGCAGCCCTCGGACGCCTCCGCAGACGCGCGTACGCGTCCTTTTGATCTTGCTCCAGGTGGGGTTTACCGAGCCATCCCAGTCACCTGGGATGCTGGTGGTCTCTTACACCGCCGTTTCACCCTTACCTCCGTTTCAATGAGATGGCTAGCCACCTCATTGGTGGTCAGAGGCGGTCTGCTTTCTGTGGCACTGTCCCGCGGGTCACCCCGGGTGGGCGTTACCCACCACCTTGCTCTGTGGAGTCCGGACTTTCCTCAACGGCGCCTGCGCGTCGCTGCGATCGCCTGACCGACTCGTCCAATTCCCAGCCTAGCTAGTAACGCTAGGGGCGGGTAAGGACTTCCGCGCCGTTCTCGGTGACCACCAGGGTGTGCTCGAACTGGGCGCATCGGCTTCCGTCTGCGGTGAGCACGGTCCAGCCGTCGTCCCACATGTACCAGTCGCCGCTCCCGAGGGTGATCATCGGCTCGATGGTGAACGTCATCCCTGGCCTGATCACCGTGTCATAAGCCGTCTCGTCGTAGTGCGGAATGACGAGGCCGGAATGAAAGGTCGTGTGTACCCCGTGTCCGGTGTAATCGCGCACTACGCCGTAGCCGAAGCGTTTGGCGTAGCTCTCGATCACCCGGCCGATGACATTGACTTGGCGACCTGGTTTCACGGCATTGATCGCGCGTACGAGCGCCTGCTGGGTCCGTTCGCTGAGCAGCCGGCTCCGCTCATCGACCTCGCCGCAGAAGAAGGTGGCGCAGGTGTCCCCGTGTACGCCATGGATGTAGGCGGTGACGTCGATCTTGACAATGTCACCATCCTCGAGTGGGCGGCCGTCGGGGATGCCGTGGCAGATGACCTCATTGACAGATGTGCAGCAGGACTTCGGGAATCCGCGATAGCCGAGGGTCGACGGATACGCGCCCTTGTCGATCAGAAACTCGTGGACCATGCGATCAAGATCATCAGTCGTGACCCCGGGATTGATGATCTCGGCGGCAGCGTGCATGGCTTGGGCGGCAATCCGCGCCGCAACTCGCATCTTCTCGATGATCTCAGGCGGCTGCACATCGTCGCCGGCGTAGCGCTCGGGCGCAGGTCGGCCGACATAGGCTGGCCGCGCAATGCTCCCCGGCACCTCGCGCGGGGGTGAGATGGTCGCAGGCTGGATGGTCACCTCGCGATCTTACTTTCCCGAAAGTGGTCGAAAGTGACGTCAAATTCGGCCGAACTCATGCCGTTGATGACCACTTTCCACGGGAGACAGGCGGGGGAGTAACGTCGAAGACGATCGTGATACGCAGCCCGAAGGAGGGTGAGGATGGCGGACGGCGATTGGTGGTTCGACCTCAAGACCCACACGGTGGTTCCGGACAACAACGACACGAAGATCACCGACCGGCTCGGCCCGTACAAGACGCGCGAGGAGGCCGAACGCGCCCTCGAGCGTGTGGAGGAGCGCAACGAGGAATACGACAACGACCCACGCTGGAACGACGATCTCTGATCGTCCGAGGACCACACGCTGCATAGCTTCCTGAAGGTCTGCATGGGTTGTGCAACCCGTGTAGAGAGACCGGAATCTAGGTGAACGTAGGTTCCGGCACCGAGGCTGGGGATGAGACGTCGAGGTCGTCGGCGGTGGGTGCCACCGGTGTAGTGATCCGGACCTGGGAGGCGCCGGCCACCGGTGCGATCCACACGGACAGCCCTATTTCAAGGGCCTTGGCGGTCGCGTCCGCACGGGTCAACGTCACCAATACCGGGGGTGCCACGTCGTCCTGGATTAGGCGGACGTCGAGCCGCACCTCGAAGCCGACGCGGTTGAAGCGCTCGATTCGGCCCGGGAAGGCGTCGCCGAACGGGTGAGTCTCGATTACCAGATCGTGCGGACGTACCAGGTTGCCATCGAGCGTCGTCACCGGCCCGAGGAAGCTCATCACGAACTCCGATGTCGGGTGGTCATACAGCTCATCTGGAGGACCTACCTGCTCGATTCGACCCTGGTTGATCACAACAATCCGATCGGCCACGTCCAGCGCTTCCTCCTGGTCGTGGGTAACGAAGACCGTGGTGACGTGTACCTCGTCGTGTAACCGTCGCAACCAAGCCCGCAGCTCCTTGCGGACATTGGCGTCCAGCGCTCCAAAAGGCTCGTCCAACAGCAGCACGGTCGGTTCAATCGCCAGGGCGCGGGCCAGGGCCATCCGCTGCCGCTGGCCGCCGGACAGTTGAGCCGGCAGCCGGTCGGCAAATTGAGACAGGTGTACTAGCTCGAGCAGTTCATTTACGCGAGCGGCGATTTCTTTGCGCGGACGCTTCCGGATTTTGAGTCCGAAACCGACGTTGCCTGCGACGGTCAGGTGTCGAAACGCTGCATAGTGCTGGAAGACAAAGCCGACGTTGCGCTTCTGCGCCGGCAATCCGGTGGCGTCGACTCCCTCGATCTCGACAGATCCGCTGTCGGCGACTTCCAGACCGGCAATGATCCTCAGTAGCGTTGACTTGCCACCGCCGCTCGGCCCGAGGAGCGCAGTCAGTTCACCTGTTGCGATGTCGAGATCGATGTCCTCCAACGCTATGAAGTCGCCGAACCGCTTGCCGACGCCTGCGATCTTGATACTCATTCGGACGTCCCCCTGCCAGGTCGAAGGCTGGTTATGATGATCAAGGCGACCACGGCGATCAGGGCCAGAATGAAGGCTGCTGTATACGCAGTGATCGAATTCACAATTCCAAACTGCTGATAACGCTCCTCCACGAGGAGCGTCGCCGTCTGGGTGCGCATAGCGACGCCGCCAGAAACGATCTTGACCGCGCCGAATTCGCCAAGGGATCTCGCCAGGCTGAGCACGACACCATAAAGCAGGCCCCATTTGATGGCAGGCAGCGTGATGCGGGCAAAGGTCTGCAGGCCCGAGGCGCCCAAGCTGCGCGCGGCCTGCTCCTGCTCGGTTCCGATCTCCTGTAGCACCGGAACCACCTCGCGGATGACGAGCGGCAGGCTGACGAAAGCCGTGGCCATGATGATCCCCGGCGGGGCATAGATGACCTGCAGTCCTGCCTGCTCCAAACCCTGGCCCAGCCAGCCGGTGCGGCCGTTATAGACCAGCACCAAGGCCAGCCCGACGACAACAGGCGATACAGACAGCGGCAGATCCACCATTGCGTTCAGCGCCCGGCGCCCCGGGAAGGTGTAGCGCACCAGCAGCACGGATATGCCGACACCGAAGATGGTGTTGATCACTACCGCCCAGAATGCTGCCGAGAGCGTCAACTGGAATGCGAAGATCACTTCCGGCTGGCGCAGGGCGTCGATCACAGGAGCCAAGCCGTTGGCGAAGGTCTTCGCTGCGACCAACGCGACCGGCCAGATCACCAGAAACAACAGGTATCCGATGACAATCAGCCGCAAGGCCCAGCGCGTTACGCGGTGAGCCGTGGTGTCATGCATAGCGGGCCACCCTCCGGGAGATCAGATCGAGCACGACGATCACGATCAGTGCGACGACCAGCAAGATCGAGGCCACTGCTGCCGCTTCGGTCAGCTTGTCGCCCTCGACCGAGGACATGATGCGCACCGAAGCCACCTCAGTGGAGTAAGGCAGATTGCCGGAGAGCAGCACCAGCGATCCGTACTCGCTGATTGCTCGGCAGAACGACAACGCGGCTCCCGAGGTAATCGCCGGCGCCAGGCTAGGCAGAATCACGAGTCGGAAGGTCGTCAACCGATTGGCGCCGAGCGATGCCGCCGCCTCCTCGACCTCGTGCTCAAGCTCGAGAAGTACCGGCTGTACGGTGCGCACGATAAAGGGCAGCGTTACGAAGAGGAAGGCCAGGAATACCGCGACGCGGGTATTTGCCCAGTTGACGCCAAGCGGACTGGACGGCCCGTACAGGCTGAGCAGTACCAGGCCGGCAACGATGGTCGGCAGGGCAAAGGGAATGTCAATCACAACTTCGAGCAGCTGCTTGCCGCGAAACTGATCACGGACTAGCACCCAGGCGATCGCAGTGCCCATGATCACGTTGACCGCAGTTACCAGCACCGCCTGACCGACGGTGAGCCTGAGCGCTGCAAGTGTCTGCGGGCTAGTCAGGGCATCCCAGTACGCCGACCAGCCGCCCGCGGACGCCTGGACAAGCACTGCCGTCAGCGGGATGAGCACGAGCAGGCTGAACCACATCAGCGCAACTCCCAGCCCGAGCCCCGAAATCGGGGTGAGGGAAGTCGCGCTCTTGGCGCGCGGCAGGCGGTGTCGATATCTGGGGCCACCTGCGGTGGTGGCCCCAGATGCTGTGGGAGTCGGGGCTCGCTGCTGGGCCTCGACGGTCCCGGCGCTTGGTGTCACTGGGACCTGCCGGTTGCCTTCTGAATCTCGGGTACGATTCCGCCCTCGTCGAAGAACTTCGCGTTCACGGCCTTCCAGCCACCCAGGTCACTGATGGTGAACAACTTGGTCGGCACCGGGAAGGGCTTCGCCGGGTCATTGGCACCAGCTACCTCGCCGATCGGGGTATCCGCAATAACCGGGCGGAAGCCCTTCTTCACGAACTCCTCTTGGCCAGCCTGACTCAGAACGAAGTCCAGGTAGGCATTGGCCTTGGGATCGGCATTCTTCAGCACGGCCCCCGGATTTTCGATCTTGAGCGTGGCATCAGGAAGGATGTAATCGAAGTCCTCACCTGACTGGCGGGCCAGGATCGCCTCGTTCTCGTAGGAGATCAGCACATTCGCCGAACCTTCCAGGAAGGCATTGGTGGCGTCGCGACCGCTGCCGGGAAGCGCGGCCACGTGATCGAAGAACTTGGTCAGGTACTCCTTGGCGTCGGCTTCGGTGCCGCCGTTGGCGATCACCTGCTGGTAGGCGGCCAGGATGTTCCAGCGCGCCGAGCCGGACGACGCCGGGTTAGGTGTGACGATCTTGACACCGGGCTTGACCAGGTCCGACCAATCCTTGATGCCAAGGGGATTTCCCTTCTGCACCACAATCACGACGGCGGAATCCGAGACGATGCCTTTGGTGGGCCCGGACTTCCAGTTCTCGTCGACCAAACCCGCATCGACCAGCCGGGTGACATCGCCCTCGAGTGAGAAGTTCACATAGTCGGCCTTCAGGCCATTGACTACTGCCCGGCTCTGGTCGCCTGAGGCCCCGTACGACTCCTCCCAGACCACGCCATGGCCTTCTGGGGTTTCGGCGAATTTCTTCTGAATCGCGTTGTTCGCCTCTTTCGGTACTGCGAAGCCCACGAGGTGCAGAGTCGTGGTTCCAGCATCACCAGGCGCCGTGGCGGCACCGCCGACGCACCCGGTGAACAGCAGGACTGTGGCAGCCAGTGCAGACAGTGCCGCGACGGTGCGTACGCGCAGGCGTTTGCGTATGGACATGATGTGTCGCCTTCGGTTGAGAGGGAAAGTCCCTCTATCTCTACTGGGTCGCTAGAGAATATAGAGATCTCATGTGTGGGTTGAGACAGACGTCCGCTATACGAGATGTACGGAGTGGCGCCGCTGCGGTGCCCAGCCTGATCACCAGATAGGATTTCGTACCTCGTAAACTCCCACGGTCGGTCAGGTCGTGGGAAGGGGATATCGATAGTGGTTGGTGACAAGGTGCCCTGGTGGATGTGACGCGTCGAGTGATAGTCGGCTGTGACTTCGTTCACGAGTCAGAGATCGATATTCCCGCAGTGTTCCAGGTCGAGCCTCTCAGTGATCAAAAGGTCGACGTCATCGATGAGCGCTGGTCGCTGGAACCAGATGTACCGACTCATCTCTACACCGACCTGTACGGCAATCCCTGCCGGCGCTTGACGGTGCCGGCGGGGCGCTCAGTGATCAGCTATCAGGCGAGCGTGATCATCCCGGATGCAACCGAAGACGTCGATGAGGAAGCTCCTGAGCTTACGGCTGATCAACTTCCCGATGAAGTACTGCTCTACATCCTCCCCAGCCGCTTCTGTCTGCCGGATGTCCTCGGTGCCGAGGCATGGAGCCGCTTCGGCAGTACGCCGCCCGGCTATCGCCGAGTTCAGGCGATCTGCGACTATGTGCACGGCCACCTTCGCTTCGAATATGGCGCCAGCAACCCGATGACCACAGCCGCTGATGCCCACACCACCGGCTACGGGGTTTGCCGGGACTTCACGCATCTCGCGGTCTCGTTCTGCCGCGCTCTGAACATTCCCGCTCGCTACGTCTTCGGCTACTTGCCCGAGATCGATATCCAACCCCGCGATCTGCCGATGGATTTCGCGGCTTGGATGGAGGTCTATCTGGGTGATCGCTGGTGGACTTTCGATCCGCGAAACAATGAGCGACGCAAGGGCCGGGTGCTCATCGGGCGTGGCCGCGATGCCAGCGATGTCGCGATGGCCACTACCTTCGGCGCGCCTCGACTGGAGTCGATGATCGTGATCTCGGAAGAAGCCGTCGAGGACTAGCCGACTCGATGGTGGGCTGTCGAAGCCCCAGTACGTGGCCCTTCGACAGGGCTTCGGGCGCATTGCTCGAATTCGGGGCGCATTGCTCGAAGCCCGGGGGCGCGCGCTAGATCAACTCGCGCGTAGGCCGCGCACCGCCCTGGCGAGTACGGCATCCAGCTGTGCGTTGCCGACGGGCACGGCACCGAAGAAGAAGCCCCAGTCTCGGCCATCGCGTACCACAATGAAGATCACGTGATCTCCTGCGACTTTGACATCGGGTCGGTCGATGGTGATCTCACTGTCGATCAGCCATCCACGCCGGCCGTTGATGCTCAGGCTTTCGCTGCGGATGTCAGTCCGCGTTGGCACGTATGGGCCGTACATGTTGCCGACGATCACGCACTCCACCAGGCTCTCGACCGTGTCCCGTGCGTCACGAACGAAGCCATCCTTGCTGCGCAGTTGGCCGACGGCGAGCTGCGCGATCCAGGCTGGGTCCTGGCTTACCGGGAGGGACTGCTGGCGCACGTCGTAGGCGAAACTGAACCGCGACTCGACTTCGGCAGTCTCGAACGTTGGTTGCGCCTCGAACGACAGATTCCCGCCGTATACCCGATCGTCGCT
>DASRJV010000321.1:0-3657 GCA_035649295.1 Propionibacteriaceae bacterium | reverse complement strand
CGTACGCGCCCACCACTCCGGATCCGACACTGGCGACAGCAACTGGAAGGCTTCGCTGACCTGAACTGTCGAGCAATCGATCGACACCCGTACCGGCGAGCAGCGCCACAACCGCGATCGGCCCCTCTGCGAGCGTGACGCTCGCCCCGGCGTGGTTTGCCCGCATCCAACGCGACGTCGACTTAGTGCTCCGAGGCTCCTGGAAATTCGGCTGGGACTGGACCACTCGCCGGTTGGCCACCCCCGCCACCAAGGCCGCAGCAACCCCTGAGGCCGCGCAGGCCAGCGTTCGACGCTTCACTAACGCACCGGCAGCTCGGGGAGCGGCGCGTCCGCCTTCGCGAGCGCACCATAGTGCTGACTCGGCCGGCCGAGCAATCGCTCCTTGCCTGCCAGTACCACTGTGGTCACGCCACTGCTGAGATCGGCCACATCCACAGTGCTGAGGCTATCCACCGCAGTCGGATCAGACCGCGCCGCCAGCACATCGGTGCCCTCGATTTCCTCACTGTTCGGGCCGGCCAGCACAACGCCAGCCCGTGTGGTCAGGCCCACATCAAACTGCACGTGAGCCGTCAGCTCTTCTGAGGTGAATGGCGGATCGGATGCTGGAGCCGCCACCACGATGATCAGCTGGGCTTGAGCTGCTGACTCCTTGCTGATGGTCACCAAGCCACGTCTTTCCAACGACTCGCCGACGGCAATTGCCAACGCGTCTCGATCTTCCACGTCCTTGGATCCGATGGATCTGCCGACGGCGACGCCAAGCCTGGTTGCAGCCGACATGGTGTCGTTGAGGCCGAGGGGGCCGAAGTAATCCCCCAATGCATCAGTGACGTCCTCGGCTTTCGCCGAATCGAAGGCTTCGGCATTGACTTTGACATCGCGTACCACAGTCCCACCGGCTACCACCACAGCATCCGAAATGGACCGCACCACGCTCGCCGGAGCATCTGGCATGGCGACCATTGCGACCCGCTGCCCGTTCAGCACACCCGCAGTGACTGCCTCGCCGACCTGCTCGTCGTAGGCGTTGCGGTAGTTGTCGAGTGCCTTCCGGCGATCAAGCTCCGCACGCAGGTCTGCTACCTGTTTGCGGTCCTGCGCTGCCTGCTGCAGCAGACCTTGATCGACTGATGGGCTGAGTGAGACACCAACTGCAATGCCTACCGAGAGAGCAATGAAGACCGCCATCAACGACACAATGTGGTAGCGGAAGTTGATCAAGTGAAGAGTTCCTTTATCCAGTAGAGCAGGTCGCGGATCCGCGCCACTATGACATTGCCGAAGGCCCAGCCCACATCGGTGAACAGCAGTGCTGTGATCAGCGCCACAATGCCGGACAGCACAAACAGCATCAGATGCCAGCTCTTGATCTGGCTGCGGTAGATCCGGGATACACCCTTGGCGTCAACCAGCTTGGGGCCGACGCGCAGCCGGGTCAGGAACGTGGAGGCCATTCCGGCTCGACCCTTGTCCAAGAACTCCACCAACGAAGCATGCGTGCCGACTGCGACGATCAAGCTGGCTCCCTTGGAATCAGCGAGCAGCATGGCAGCGTCCTCGCTGGTGCCGAGCGCTGGGAAGACGACAGCCTGCAGGCCGAGTTTCTCGATCCGTTCCAGCCCAGGCGCGCGACCGTCGTGGTAGGCATGCACGACCAGCTCTGCATCGCTCCGCAGGGTGGCGTCGGAGCACGAGTCCATATCGCCGATGATCATGTCGGGCTGGTAACCAGCCTCGATCAGTGCGTCGGCCCCGCCGTCGACCCCCATCAGCAGAGGTCGGTACTCCGAGATGTACGGCCGAAGCGCAGCCAGATCACTGCGATAGTCGTAGCCGCGCACCACGATCAACACGTGCCGACCCTCGATCTCGGTCGCCACGTCAGGCACGCCGACACCCTCGAGCAGCAGCTCCTTTTCCACCCGCAGATAGGTCATGGTGTTCTCGGCGAACGCCTCGATCTGATCCGACAAGCCCGTCCGGGCATATTCGAGATGGTCCTCCAGGATTTCGGTGGTGTAGACCGTTCCCTCGGCTACCACGGTTCCTGCCGAGTTGACCAACTTGCCGCCATCCAGCGTCAGCCATTCGCCCTCGTGAACCCGGGCAAAGACATGGTCGCCCACATTGTCGATGAGCGGGATCCCGGCCTCCATCAAGATCCCGGGCCCGAGATTGGGATAGCGGCCCGAGACTGAGGACACCGCATTCACGACTGCTGCGACATCAGCCTCGACCAGGGCTTCGGCGCTGACGCGATCGAGATCGCTGTGGTGGATGATGGCGATCTCGCCAGGGCGCAGCCGTTTGGTGAGGTTCTTGGTGCGCCGATCCAGCCGCGCAACACCGCCGGTCTGGGTCGATGTTCCGCGTTTGCGTAGCAGAGTGGGAAGTCGCATCTCGCGGTCAATCCTCCCACCCGTTCTAGATGGGTTCAGCCACCGCCGTCGCGTCTGAGCCGGTAGCCCATTCCACGCACAGTCTCCACCGACCGTAGGCCGAATGGGCGGTCGATCTTTTCGCGGAGATAGCGGATATAGACCTCGATCACATTCGACCGGTACTCATGCCCGATGTCCCAGGCCGCATCGAGCAATTGACTGTGACCGAGCACCTGGCCGGGGCAGCGCATGAGCGCCTCGAGCAATGCGAACTCGCGGGTGGACAGCCGAATCTCCTGATCGCCGCGCCAGACCTGCGCCGAGGCTGGATCGAGTCGCAGCGAGCCCACCTTGATGACTCCAGGATGCTCAGCTGACTCGCGGTGCGATAGGGCGCGCAGCCGGGCAAGCAGTTCGCCGAATGCAAAAGGCTTGGCCAGGTAGTCGTCGGCGCCCGCATTGAGCCCTCGAATCCGGTCATCTCTGGCGCGGCGCGTGGTGAGCATGATGATCGGCGTCCAGTCACCATTGCTGCGAAGGCGGCGACACGTGACGAAGCCGTCCGCGTCCGGCAGTGTGACGTCGAGCACGATGACGTCGTAGTGGGTGTCTGCAAGCATGGCGCAGGCCCCGCTTGAGGTGCTTGCGATGTCCCCTGTCACGTCGACGGTGCGCAGGGAGCGCCTGATTGCGGCCGCCATCCGTACGTCATCCGCCGCGACGAGGACCCGCATACCCGGACGCTACGCAGGCTCGCATGAGAGCCCTATGAGATTGATGACGTCCGTGCAGAGGCAGCAAGCTCGACCAACTCACCGGCGTGGGCGAGGGCCGACTCGGTCGTCTCCAAACCAGCCATCATCCGGGCCAGCTCAACGGCCCGGTCCTCGTCAGCCACCCGGGCCACGCCGCTCGTGGTCACCTGCCCGTCGTCGGCCTTCACCACGACGTAGTGCCGATCTGCAAAAGCGGCAACCTGCGCGAGGTGGGTGACGACGACGACCTGAGTGTGTTGTGACAGCCGCGCGAGCCGGCGGCCCACCTCCACCGCAACCTTGCCACCGACGCCAGCATCGATCTCGTCGAAGACCAGAGTGACGGCATCCCGATCGGCCGCGAGCACCACCTCTAGCGCCAGCCGAACTCGTGACAACTCCCCACCCGATGCGACTCGGCCCAGGCTGCGGAGCTCGCTGCCGGGGTTGGCAGCAAACATCAGGTCCACTCGGTCGGCACCCGCCGGGCCGAGATCGGCACCAGCCACCTCGAA